>CAYPJC010000149.1:0-5905 GCA_964410855.1 uncultured Flavobacteriales bacterium
GCTAAAGTTGATCCTAGTACCGTTGATATAGATAAAGCACGTGAAACAGCAGAGTTTATTCTCTCTCCTTTTTTCCAAAGCACAGTAACTTTAATAGGATTTATATTAATGGGTACATTCTATTCTAGTATCCTAACTTTTTTGATGCGAAAGATGCGAGGGTTTGGCCATTAGAAGTCAATCCTAATTATTCTAGACTAAGCTGCTTGCAAGATCGTTAAGGTTTATGCCATCAAAATTTCCGGATGTCATTAAAAGCAATACACTGTTATTTAAATCAGTACTCTCTAAAAATGATTTTACTTCTTCAGAATCAGTATAGACTATTACCTTAGATGGGTAGAATGCATCTTCAACATCTTTTAGTTGAATATTTTCCAATCCTTTATGTTCGATTGTCTTTTTGTTGAAATAGACAACCGCAATATCTGCGGCAGACATTGAACCAGAGTATTCCTTTAGGAAGTCTTTGTTTAAACTACTAAAAGTGTGCAATTCCATGCAAGCAATGAGTTTCTTATCTGGATATTGTTTTTTTACGGCTTGAGTTGTTGCTTTGAGCTTTGATGGTGAATGTGCAAAATCTTTATAGATCAGTGAGTGACTGTTTTTTCCTATAAGCTCCAATCTTTTTGCAGCACCGCCAAAGGAGGCTATAATGTCATAAAATTCTGAATCTTCAATGCTCAATGAATTGCAAACTAATTTTGCAGCACTTAGGTTCTGCAAGTTGTGTTCACCAAAAATGCTTACTTCAATCAGTTTTTTATTGACTTCTAAAGAGGTTTTTCCATCTTTAATTTGGTGCGGATGTGCACTGTACCCAGTCTTTTGAATGAGAGAACTGGATTTAATTACTAATTGATTTAACTTTTCGTCAGCTTCAAAATAGAACAACTTCCCATTTTCAGGAATGGTATCAATAAAGAGTTTAAACTGCTGAATATAATTTTCGAAAGTTGGAAAAACATTGATGTGGTCCCAAGCAATTCCGCTAATTACTGCAACATCTGGTTTATACCATAAGAACTTTGGCTTTCTATCAATGGGTGACGATAAATATTCATCCCCTTCAATAATAATTATTGGAGCATCACTTAGTCTGACCATGGTCTCGAAGCCTTCCAGTTGGGCGCCCACTAAATAATCAAAATCTAAGCCCTTCGCTTTCAAAACATGGAGTATCATAGAAGTAATGGAGGTTTTCCCATGACTACCGCCTATTACGACTCTTTTTTTATCCTTTGATTGCTCATAGACATATTCAGGATAAGAATAAATTTTTAAACCTAACTCCTGAGCTTTAAGCAATTCCGGATTATCTTTTTTTGCATGCATTCCCAATATAATTGCATCTAGGGAATCGTCTATCAAAGCCTCATTCCAGCCTTCTTGTGTTGGTAGTAAATTGTATTTTTCCAACCGACCTTTAGAAGGTTCAAATATTTCATCATCAGATCCACTAACCTGAAAACCTTTTTTATGTAAAGCAATGGCCATGTTATGCATGGCACTGCCCCCAATAGCTATGAAGTGAACGCGCATTTTAATAGTAAAAGTAAAATCCAAAGCTATTGAAATCAAGATTAACCTGCATTATGCATTAGAAAATTTATTACGCCTTGAAACTGCTTCAAAATATACCGTTCCACTACTTTTTGTAGTTTAACCGTAGCGGCACTTCGGCGCCGCTCAGCGCAAGTGCTATGCTGAAACTACGAAATAAGCCATATTTTATTGGAGTTTCAACCCTCATTACAAAGTTCTATTGCATAATGCGGGTTTAACTCTTAGAGCAGTTTTATTATTTAATTTCTGATTCAAATAAGAGGCTTATAATTTTTACCTTTATGCTTTCAAAAAAATAGCCATGAAAGAAGCATATATAATTGATGGGATTAGAACTCCAATAGGCAAGTTTACAGGTACATTATCTTCTGTTAGAACGGATGATTTGGCGGCAATAGTGATCGAAGAAGTGGTGAAGAGGAACCCTAGTATTCCTAAGGAAGCTTATGATGATGTTATATTGGGTTGCGCCAATCAAGCAGGGGAAGACAATAGAAACGTAGCAAGAATGGCTTCGCTTTTAGCAGGTTTGCCATTTACTATTCCAGGAGAAACGGTTAACCGTTTATGCGCCTCAGGAATGTCAGCCATTGTTCAGGCCTATAGGGCCATTAAAACAGGAGAAGGAGATGTTTTTATTGCAGGTGGAGTAGAGAATATGACCAGAGGTCCATGGGTGATATCTAAAACGTCAACACCTTTTGGTAGAGATGCTCAAATGCACGATAGTAGTTTCGGATGGAGATTCGTGAACAAAAAAATGAAAGACTTATTTGGCACTGATGCCATGGGCGAGACAGCTGAGAATTTGGTAGACCTTTATAAAATAAGTAGAGAAGATCAAGATAAGTTTTCTGCATGGTCTCAACAAAAGGCAGCTGCGGCTCAAGAAAGTGGAAGATTAGCTGAAGAGATCATAGCAGTAGAAATTCCGCAACGCAAGCCTGCACGTCCGGCAGGCGGGAAAGACCCCATCATTTTCGAAAAAGATGAATTTATTAGAGCAGGAACAACGGCAGAGGCTTTATCTAAACTGAGACCAGCTTTTAGAAAAGAAGGTGGAACAGTAACCGCAGGTAATGCATCTGGCTTGAATGATGGAGCGGCTGCAACAATTATAGCCTCTGAAGATGCAGTAAAAAAGTATGATTTAAAACCATTGGCAAGAATTGTAAGTTCTGCAGTAGTCGGAGTTGAGCCAAAAATTATGGGAATTGGTCCAGTTGGAGCAACTAATTTGGCTTTAAAAAGAGCAGGCTTGAAGCTAGAAGATATGGATATCATTGAAATAAATGAAGCCTTTGCTGCACAAGCGTTGGCATGTACTAGAGAACTTGGATTAGCAGATGATGATGTTAGAATTAATCCGAACGGTGGAGCAATAGCAATGGGACATCCTTTAGGAGTGACTGGAGCAAGAATCTTGCACTCTGCAGCTATAGAATTACAAAAAACAGGAAAGAGATATGCCTTAGCAACTATGTGTGTGGGAGTTGGGCAAGGATATGCGACTATTATAGAAAGAAGTTAAAAGTACTTGAAGTTTTAAGTGTCTAAAGTTTGGAGTTAAGATTTTAGAGTTTAAAGTCAAAAGTTTAGAGTGTTTTTGGTTAAAGAGAATAAAATGAAAAATAGTGAGTTTGGTGAAAAGTTGGAAAGAAGGACAAAAACTTTTTCTATTCAAATCATTAAACTTTCAACTTCACTTTCTAACTCTCAAGAAGCTAGGGTTGTTAGAAATCAATTAACAAAGTCTGCTACGAGTGTTGGCGCTAACTATAGAGAAGCTAATAGAGCAAGAAGTAATGCAGATTTTAAAAACAAAATTAAAATTTGTGAGAGTGAAGCAAGTGAAACAGTATATTGGCTAGAAATAATACAAGAATTAAATTGGGTAGAAAATGATTCTATTTTACCCTTAATAAAAGAGGCTTCAGAGTTAGTTGCAATATTGACATCAATAAGTAATACAATGAAGAGGAAGGACTAAGTGTTTTTACTTTTAAAACACTTTAAACTTTAAACTTCAACCACTTAAAACTATAAAAAGATGAAATTAGAAAATTACGTTCAGGGGAATTGGGTAAGTGGTGACGGAGAAGGTACTCCCTTAATTAATGCTGTAAATGGAGACGTTGTTGCAACAGCCTCTACAAAAGGATTAGATTTCGCTGCTATTCTAGATTACGGAAGGAAAGTAGGTAATCCTGCATTGAGAAAAATGACTTTTCAAGAAAGGGGCATGATGCTAAAAAAGTTAGCCTTATACCTGAATAAAAAGAAAGCAAAGTTTTATGAAATTTCCTATAAAACAGGAGCGACTAAAGTGGATTCTTGGATTGATATTGAGGGCGGATTCGGAAATCTATTTGCCAATGCATCCTTGAGAAAGGAATTTCCAAACAAACCATTTCACGTAGATGGAGAAGGAATAGATTTATCGAAAGGCGGACAATTTATGGGACATCATATAATGGTGCCTAAGAGAGGAGTAGCGGTTCATATTAATGCCTTTAATTTTCCTGTTTGGGGAATGTTAGAGAAATGTGCCGTTAACTGGATGGCAGGTGTTCCTGCTGTGGTGAAACCTGCAACAAATACTTCATTCTTAACTGAGGCGGTTGTTCGAGAGATTATAGCTTCTGGTATCTTGCCAGAAGGATCATTGCAATTGTTGTGTGGATCAGCAAGAAGTATTTTAGATACGGTAGAATCTCAAGATGTTGTCACCTTTACAGGCTCTGCAACTACTGGTAGAATGCTTAAGTCAAATCCTAGAATCATTGATGAAGCAGTTCCATTTAACATGGAGGCTGATTCGTTGAATTGCTCTGTATTGGGATTAGATGCTGCTCCTGGAACACCTGAATTTATGTTGTTCATCAAAGGAGTTAAAGCAGAAATGACGGTAAAATGTGGGCAAAAATGTACGGCTATTCGTCGTATCATGGTCCCTGAAAACTATGTGGAAGATGTTCAAATTGCTTTAGGCAAAGAGCTAGCAAGAACAGTGATTGGAGACCCTAGCTTGAAAGAGACTAGAATGGGAGCCTTGGTGAGTAAAGATCAAGTCCAAGAGGTAAAAGAAAGAGTAGCAGAACTTAGTAAAACAGCAGACATTGTTTACGGTAATTTAGATACGGTAGAAGTGCATGGTGCAGATGCTCAAAAAGGGGCATTCTTAAGTCCGATTTTATTGCTGGAAAAAGATCCATTTAAAAATAGAGCAGTTCACAATGTTGAGGCATTTGGCCCTGTAAGTACGATTATGCCTTATTCTACGACTGCAGAAGCAGTTGAGCTTTCTCACTTAGGAATGGGGTCATTAGTTGCTTCTATTGTAACCGGTGATGATAAAATTGCGACAGAATTTACCGTTGAAGCTGCAACACATCACGGAAGAATATTAGTATTGAATCAAGATTCAGCCAAACAAAGTACTGGTCATGGATCACCGTTACCTACTTTAACACATGGCGGACCTGGTAGAGCAGGAGGTGGCGAAGAAATGGGCGGAATGCGTGGTGTAAAACATTACATGCAACGTTGCGCTATTCAAGGTTCTCCAACTACGATAACTGAGATTACTGGTATTTACCAAGCAGGAGCGAAATATAAAGAACCTGCTCAACATCCGTTTAAATATCATTGGGAAGATATTGAAGCAGGCATGTCCTTGAAAACACATAGAAGAACAATAATGGATTCTGAGATTGCAAACTTTGCAAACCTCTCTTGGGATCACTTTTATGCGCATACCGATATTACTTCCTTAAATCATACGATTTTTGATAAGAGAGCAGCTCATGGATATTTTATCCTCTCAGCAGCAGCGGGCTTATTTGTTTATCCGAATAAAGGTCCGGTAGCAGCAAATTATGGATTAGATACTTGTCGTTTTATGCGACCAATTTATCACGGTGACACGATTTATGTGCGATTGACTTGTCAGGAAAAGAGAGACAAAGATGTTCGTGGACAGCAATTTCCTTCGGGAGTAGTGAAATGGTTTGTTGAGGTGTTTGACCAAGACGATGAAAAAGTAGCAATAGCAACAGTATTAACTATGGTAGCTAAGAAAAGCCCCTTTGTTGATATAACCCGAAAAAATGTAGCAGGTTATTTAGCTAACTTAAAAGATGATTCAAAACCGAATTGGGGCATAATGACTCCACAGCATATGTTGGAGCATTTGACTGATGGCTTAAAATCTGCGGTGAATGAAATCAAGTATGAGGTAGCTACTCCAGAGGAGCAAATCGAGAAATACCAAGATAGCTTATATAATTATTATCCTTTTCCAAAGAATAGTAAAACACCAGTTCTAAAAGACGGA
>CAYPJC010000150.1:0-5853 GCA_964410855.1 uncultured Flavobacteriales bacterium
GGAAATATTCGGATCCAAATCTGACCTTCTCTCTTCATATATCTAGTAACTGCAATTCTAGCTGCCTCAATTTGACGCGCTGTAATCCAACACTCTTCAAGTGTTTTTATTGCAAAACTTCCAAATGCTATTTGGTTTCCACGTTGAGCATTGCCCTTCATGCGACCTTTTTGCATCTTTCTAAACTTCGTTCTCTTAGGTTGTAACATCTTTAAAACTTTTTACCTACTCTTAATTTCTTTTCTTTCCACCTCTAAATCTACCAGCACCTTGTTTATTTGGTCCAGGCTTATTTGAAACTTTGTTCGGAGATAAATCTCGTTTTCCATAAATTTCACCTTTACATATCCAAACTTTCACACCAATTCTACCATAAGTAGTATGGGCTTCTGTTAAAGCATAATCAATATCAGCTCTGAATGTATGCAAAGGAATTCTACCATCTTTGTAAAATTCTGTACGTGCCATTTCTGCACCACCTAATCTTCCACTAACCATTATCTTAATTCCCTCAGCTCCCATTCTCATGGTTGAAGCAACTGACATTTTTGACGCTCTTCTAAAAGAAATTCTTCCTTCAATTTGACGAGCAACACTATCAGCTACTAACTTAGCATCCAATTCAGGTCTTTTGATTTCAAATATGTTAATCTGAATATCCTTTTTGGTAAGCTTCTTTAACTCCTCTTTCAACATATCAACATCCTTTCCACCTTTCCCGATAATTATACCTGGACGCGAAGAGTTAATAGTTACCGTAACTAATTTCAATGTTCTTTCTATAACAACTTTTGAAATACTTGCCTTCTGAAGTCTCGCAGTTATATACTCGCGAATTTTAGCATCTTCTTCAATTTTATCGGCGTACTTTCTACCACCATACCAGTTAGAATCCCAACCTTTAATGATGCCTAAACGATTAGATATTGGATTTGTCTTTTGTCCCATTATTAACTATCTCTTATTTTGTTAAATTATCCTCAGTTAATTTATCTACGCTTAAAGTAACGTGATTTGATCTCTTTCGGATTCTATGACCTCTACCCTGTGGTGCTGGACGTAAACGCTTCAGCATTGTCGCACTATCAACCTTAACTTGAGAAACAATCAAATGATTATCCTCTGGTCTTTCTCCTTCATTTTTAGCTTCCCAATTAGCTATCGCAGAACGAAGTAATTTCTCCATTCTATTTGATGCTTCTTTTGGACTAAATTGCAACATTGCTAATGCTTTTGCGACTTCTACTCCTCTAATCATATCAGCAACTAATCTCATTTTACGTGGAGAAGTTGGACAATTATTTAAAGTAGAAAAATTCACACTTTTCTTAGCTTCCTTTGCTGCCTCAGCGCTATTTCTTTTACGTGCTCCCATTTCTTATTCTTATTATCGTTTACCTTTATCTTTCTTTCCACCGTGACCTCTATAGGTCCTTGTAGGAGAAAACTCTCCCAACTTATGCCCTACCATGTTTTCAGTAACATAAACAGGAATAAATTTATTTCCATTATGAACTGCTATAGTTAAGCCCACAAAGTCTGGTGTTATCATTGAAGCTCTAGCCCAAGTTTTAATTACACTCTTCTTTCCTGAAGACTGTGCTTCATCAACCCTGGAAGCTAACTTATAATGAACAAACGGTGGTTTTTTTAGCGAACGACTCATATTATATTATTATTTCTTTCTTCTTTCAATGATGTACTTACTAGACAATTTCTTAGGTGCTCTAGTCTTATAACCTTTTGCTGGAATACCATTCCTTGATCTTGGATGACCTCCTGAAGACTTACCTTCACCTCCACCCATTGGGTGATCAACAGGATTCATAACTACACCTCTAACTCTTGGTCTTCTTCCCAACCATCTAGATTTTCCAGCTTTACCAGAACGTTCTAACATGTGATCTGAATTAGAAACCATTCCAATGGTCGCCAAACAAGTACCTAAAATCAACCTTACTTCTCCTGAAGGCATTTTAATACCAACATATTTCCCTTCTCTTGAAACCAATTGAGCATATGAACCAGCACTTCTAGCCATTTTTGCTCCTTGAGTAGGTCGTAATTCAATATTATGAATCATTGTACCCATTGGAATTTCAGACAAATAAAGAGCATTTCCCAATTCTGGCTCTGCATCTTTACCAGACTTAACAGTCTGTCCGACTTCTAAACCTTTTGGAGCAACAATGTATCGCTTCTCACCATCCACGTAATTAATTAATGCAATTCGAGCTGTTCTATTTGGATCATATTCAACAGAAGCAACTTTACCTTCTACTCCAAACTTATTTCGTTTGAAATCTATTTCTCTGTATCTTTTCTTATGACCACCACCAATATTCCGCATGGTCATCTTACCAGTATTATTTCTTCCACCCTTCTTACTAATTCCCTTTAGAAGAGACTTTTCAGGTGTAGAGGTTGTAATCTCCTCGTAAGTAGAAGCAACTTTATGTCGCTGCCCTGGAGTTGTTGGTTTTAATTTCTTTACTGCCATTACTTAATTCCTTTAAATATTGCTATAAAAGTCAATAGCATCTCCTTCAATAAGTGTGACGATTGCTTTTTTAAACTTATTGGTTCGTCCTTCGACCCAACCAGTTTTTGTATGTCTTGTTTTATGCTTCCCTTTATAATTCATCGTATTTACACGAGTAACGGAAACACTGTACATTTTCTCAATAGCTGTTTTAATCTGCAATTTATTGGCATCAACATCTACCACAAAACCATATCTATTCATTGACTCCGTTAGGACAGTCATTTTTTCAGTAATTACAGGCTTCTTTAATGTATTCATAACCAATTATTTAACTTAAAACTGTTTCTATTTTCGCCAAAGCTCCTTCAGAAACCAATACACTTTTCGAATTCATTAAATCGTAAGTGCTTATATCTGTGGCCATTACAACTTTAGCCCCCCTCAAATTTCGGGATGACAAATATACATTTTTATTGTTTTCAGAAACAACCAATAGCGTTTTTTTATCGTTACTTTTTAAATTACTCAAAATCTGAGCAAAATCACTAGTCTTCGGGGAGTCCATTGAGAAATCTTCTATAATTTGCAAGGATCCTTCTTTAACTTTATAAGATAAAGCAGAGCATCTTGCTAAAACCTTCAATTTCTTGTTCAATTTAAAAGAGTAATCTCTAGGTCTTGGACCAAACACAGTTCCACCACCTCTAAATATTGGAGACTTGATACTACCTGCTCGTGCAGTTCCAGTTCCTTTTTGCTTTTTAATCTTTCTTGTACTTCCAGAAATTTCTGCTCTTTCCTTAGATTTACTAGTCCCTTGTCTTTTATTTGCCAAGTGCTGTTTTACATCTAAATAAATTGCATGATCATTTGGGTCAATCCCAAAGATCTTATCAGATAGCTTTACTTTCTTCTTGCTATCCTTACCGTCTTTATTTATTACGCTTAATTCCATTTTTAGTCCTCCGCTTAGTTATTGATGAATACCATCGAACCGTTAGCACCCGGCATTGAGCCTTTAATTACAAGAATGTTTTTCTCAGGAAAAACCTTAACTACTTTTAAGTTAAGAATAGTTGATTTAACATTACCCATTTGACCAGCCATTCTAGTTCCTTTAAAAACTCTAGATGGATCCGAACCCGCTCCAATAGATCCAGGAGCTCTCAATCTGTTATGCTGACCGTGAGTAGCATCACCAACACCTGCAAAGCCGTGTCTTTTAACTACTCCTTGAAATCCCTTTCCTTTTGAAATACCCGTTACGTCAACCCATTCTCCTTCCGAAAAAATGTCAACCGTTATTTCGTCACCTACTTTTCTATCATCCATTCCTTTTACTTCAATAAGCTTACTCTTAGGAGTAGTTTTTGCTTTTTTGAAGTGTCCTTTCATTGCAGCAGAAGTATTCTTATCCTTCTTCTCTCCGTATGCAATTTGAATAGAATTATAGCCATCCGATACTTCGGTTTTTACTTGCGTAACAACACAAGGACCAGCTTCCACTACTGTGCATGGTATATTTTTACCCTCGGCACTGAAAACACTGGTCATTCCTATTTTTTTTCCTAATAAACCTGGCATCTTATTAATTTAAATAATTATTTATACTTTGATTTCAACATCTACACCACTTGGCAATTCTAATTTCATTAACGCATCAACCGTCTTTGAAGTAGAACTATAAATATCAAGTAGTCTTTTATATGAAGAAAGCTCAAACTGCTCTCTCGCTTTTTTATTCACGTGAGGTGACTTCAAAACAGTATAGATTCTCTTTTGAGTTGGCAATGGAATTGGACCACTTACAACTGCGCCAGTTGATTTAACTGTTTTTACAATTTTTTCAGCTGACTTATCAACCAAATTAAAATCGTACGATTTAAGCTTTATTCGAATTTTTTGACTCATGGTTCTTTTTATTAAGCTACTACTTTACCTTTTGCTTTTGAAATAACGCCTTCTGCTATATTTTTTGGTGCTTCAGCGAAATGTGAGAACTCCATACTAGATGTTGCTCTTCCAGATGATAACGTTCTTAATGCTGTTACATAACCAAACATTTCAGACAATGGAACTTTACCCTTTATAACCTTTGCTCCTGCTCTATCATCCATTCCGTCAACCTGACCTCTTCTTCTATTCAAGTCACCTACTACATCTCCCATGTTTTCCTCCGGAGTAACTACCTCCAACTTCATAATAGGCTCCAGTAAAACTGGCTTTGCCATAGGGATAGCAGTTCTAAATGCCATTTTTGCGGCCAACTCAAAAGATAATTGATCTGAATCCACTGCATGAAAAGATCCATCTAATAAAGTTACCTTCAGACTATCCATAGGATAACCGGCAAGAACTCCATTTTTCATAGAATCTTTAAATCCTTTCTCTACAGAAGGAATAAATTCTTTAGGAATACGACCACCTTTAATTTTATCAACAAACTCAAGTCCATCAGCTTCTTCTGCATTCTCAACTGGCTCAATTATTATTGAGATATCTGCAAACTTACCTCTACCACCTGATTGCTTTTTATATGTTTCTCTATGCTCAACAGTACCAGAAATTGCTTCCTTATATGCTACCTGAGGCTCTCCTTGACTACATTCTACTTTAAATTCTCTTTTCAAACGATCTAAAATAATATCTAAGTGAAGCTCACCCATACCACTCAATACTGTTTGTCCTGAATCTTCATCAGTATGAATTGTCAAGGTTGGATCTTCTTCAGATAACTTCCCTAATGCCATACCCATTTTATCCACATCTACTTGAGTTTTTGGCTCAATCGCAATACTAATTACCGGGTCTGGAAAATCCATTGATTCTAACACAATTGGCTTACCTAAATCTGTTAAAGTATCTCCCGTTTTAATATCTTTAAATCCAACTAAGGCCCCAATGTCTCCTGCATGCAATGAATCAATTTGATTTTGCTTATTCGCATGCATTTGGAATATCCTAGAAATACGCTCTTTCTTCTGAGTTCTCATATTCATGATATAAGAACCTGAATTCAAAATTCCTGAATACGCCCTTACAAAACACAAACGACCTACGAATGGATCTGTTGCAATTTTAAATGCTAAAGCAGCAAAAGGCTCATCTACAGATGGCTTTCTTGACTCTTCTTCTTCTGTATCTGGATTTGTACCTATTATAGCTTCTGTATCCATAGGTGATGGCAATAACTCCATCACATAATCCAACATGGTCTGAACTCCTTTATTTTTAAAGGCAGAACCACACAACACAGGCACAATTTCATTAGCCAAGGTGCGTGCGCGCAAACCAGCAACAATCTCTTCGCTACTTAGCTCAACGCCCTCTAAATACTTCTCCATCAATTCATCATTTGCTTCGGCAGC
>CAYPJC010000151.1:0-5820 GCA_964410855.1 uncultured Flavobacteriales bacterium
ACACATTAATAGGAACTCTATTTTCTTGGGACAATACCTTGGCATCTCCATCTCCCTATCTTTAAGTTTGCTATTAGGAATTGGGATTCCTTTTCTTTTTTATGGATTATTTAATTCTTCGGCCATTTGGGACTTCTCTTTACTTCTTGTTACCGGAGTTTTTCTCACATTTATATTCATTGCATTGGCTTTTAACATCTCATTAAGCAATGAGAATAAAATAAAAGGCTTCGGTTATGCAGTGCTCATGTGGTTGTTCTTAGCTGTTATCTATGATGGAATCTTTCTAATGTCTTTAATACTGTTTGAAGACTACCCATTAGATAAGTTGTCTTTAATAGGCACCATGCTGAACCCTATCGATTTATCTAGAACTTTAATTCTATTGAAATTAGATATTTCTGCATTAATGGGATACACAGGTGCTGTCTTCAAAAAGTTTTTTGGAACAAATCAAGGTTTGATTGTTTCTATTACTGTATTAATAATTTGGGTTATTTTGCCAATTATCCGAATTTTGAATAAATCAAGAAAAAAAGATTTCTAATCTTATGCTATCAAAAGCGGCACAGTATGCAATAAGGGCAACGAGTTATTTGGCTAAGAACAGCGATAAAGTCAACAGAATAAATGCAAAACAGATTTCTGAAGAGACAGACATCCCCTTCCCTTTCTTAGCTAAATTGTTGCAGCAGTTAAGCAAGGCAAACTTAATTTCCTCCATAAAAGGTCCTAAAGGCGGATTTTATTTAAGCGAAAAAAATAAGAAAAACACCCTTTGGGATATCATAAAGATCATTGATGGTGAGGAGAAGTTTAGCAATTGCTTTTTAGGAATGCATGAATGCAACATTGACGACCCATGTATATTTCATCATATTGTAGTTTCTTTTAGAACACAACTACTCGATGAATTTCGAAATCAAAACTTTTCTTCTATTATCGAAAAGAACAAATAAGAGCACTTCCAAACAACGACGTTTATAAAGAATAAAGATTTCTAAATACATCGAAATCATATTAATGGCAATTCTTATTTTTAAATCACTAGCATCCGAAACTTTTTAAGAATCAACTAAAATCTAGATTCTCAGAATCAACCATCGTCACCCAGCGTTTCATTTTTTTCTGAATGACTCTAAAATGATGTTTGTCTTCCTCAGTAACAAAAGTGATTGCATCACCTGGGTTTTCGGCTCGTCCTGTTCTTCCTATACGGTGAACAAAATCTTTAGGTGATCGCGGCAATTCATAATTAACTACATGTGGTAAAAAGGTGATATCTATTCCTCTTGAAAGCAAATCTGTTGACACCAATACACGTAAATCTCCCGATTTAAAATTGGCCAACGCATCCCTCCGCTTTCCTTGACTTTTCTTACTATGGATTGCTTGGGCATTCACCCCATTTTTCTGTAATTTATCTGCTACTAAATCTGCCTGATAAACGGAAGAAGTAAATACCAATACTTGTTTCCAATTATTTTTTTGAATTAAATGACGAAGCAGTGGCCCTTTTTTTTCTGGCGAAACGAAATAACCCAATTGATTGATTAATTCAATCGTTTCTTTTTCAGCTTCAACCTTTATGATGGTAGGGTTATTTAACAAAACACTTTCTACCGCTTGCACATCTGGACTAAGGGTTGCCGAGAACAATAAATTTTGACGTTTAGTTGGCAATAACTCAAAAATGCGATCCATTTCCTTCTTAAAACCCAAGTTGAGCATCTTATCGGCTTCATCCAATATTAGTGTGCTTAAGTCCTCAAAATGCATGGCATTTGATTCTGTAAGCTCCAACAAACGACCTGGCGTTGCTACCAACACATTTACATGCTGCATACCCATCATTTGAGGATTGATAGACGCTCCACCATAAACTGCTAAGGATTTAAATTGAAAAGGTAAGTCTTGTGAAAAGGAACGAATTACTTTTTCAACTTGAACTGCCAGCTCCCTAGTAGGAACCAATACCAACACATTAATGTGTCTGTTCTTTGTTTTTGTCTTAGCCGCCAAATTTTGTATGACAGGTAAAGCAAAGGCTGCTGTTTTCCCTGAACCTGTTGGCGCAATGCCCAATACATCTTTCCCTTGCAAAATAACAGGTATGGCCTTTTCCTGAATTTGAGTTGGATTTTTAAGATCCTGATCGGCAATTGACTTTAATAGATATGGTGCTAATCCTAATGCTTTAAAAGACATAAAATAGATTTATTTTCTTGCAAAGGTAGGTTTTAGAAATGCCTCCATAGAACAGGAATTAGGGTATTATCTATTATTCAGCTGCCGTGCTAAATAAACGCCCATACTTGCGCAGGCTTGAATCAAATAGCCTCCAGTAGGCGCATTCCAATCGAGCATTTCTCCTATACAGAATTGGTGTTTGATATTTTTCAGTTCAAAATTGGAATCCACTGCTTCTAGATCAATTCCTCCAGAGGTAGAAATTGCCTCATCAATGGGTGCTGAGCCAACAATTGTTAATGGGAATTTTTTAATAAATTTAGCCAAAACTTGAATGTTCAAAAATTCCTCTTTTGTTAGGGTAGCTTTTATCAAATCAACTTGAGCACCACTCAGCTTTATTTTTTCCTTTAAAGTAACTGTTATGTTAGCTTCTGACTGATTTATTTTCTCAATTAAAGTCTCTATGCTATAAGTCGGTTTGAAATCAACATGCACCAAAGCTTGATTTGTTGAAGCCAAGCTAGTTTGTATGATAGGGCTTAATCCATAGATTGCATTGCCTTCAATTCCAAATTTGGTAATAACGGCTTCCCCTTTCTGAATTTGATTTTCGATTGAGATGGAAATATTTTTTAAGGGTTTACCTTCATTTTTTTGGATAAAATTTTCAGGCCATTTAATTTGATAGGCACAATTGGAAGCCTTAAAAGGCAAGGTTTCGATTCCTTTTTCTTGAAACAGATTTAGCCAGGTACCATCAGAGCCAGTTACTTTCCAAGACCCTCCGCCTAGAGCAAAAACGGCATAATCTGATGATATAATTTCTTTCGAATTGAATTCCAGCGAATTATCTTTATCCCAAGCGGTGAAGGTCTTATTAAATTCAAACTTGACCTTCTTTTCTACCAAATATGCTTCTATGCTCTTCAAAACGTCAATGGGCTTGATTCCCTTTTCAGGAAAAACCCTTCCACTACTTCCAACGAAAGTGGGGATACCCAATTTTAATAAGCAAGCTCTTAAGTCGGTATTGCTGAATTTGTCCAACACTAAATCTAAAAATGAAGCTGGAGTATATTGATTCTTAAGGTTTGATAGTTCTTCCGAATGTGTCAAATTGAAACCCCCATCACCGGCTACTAGAAATTTACGTCCAAGAGAGGCCTTTTTTTCATAAATAGTAACATCATAATTCTCCGTATTTATAAATGCAGCTAGAAACAAACCTGCAGTTCCACCGCCTACAATTGACACCTTTTTTTTCATGGGTCAAAGGTTGTGGTTATTTTTGATAGTTGCTACTTTTTAATTAATATAATTCGTTGCATATTTGAACAGTGGTACAAACATGAAAGTGAATACCAACAGTAAACATAACGTATTAAAACATGCCGTATACTGCGGCATTGCACATCACATGAAGTAAACAAGGAAATCTTTTGTACTTTTAATTAAACCGTATATTATGGCTGGTACCTGTCAATGCAAAAACTGTGGGGAATCTTTTGACGATTCCTTCGATTATTGTTCTATTTAATGTAGCACTTTCTATAAAAATATTGTCGAATTGTAACATATGTGACAGAATTGTATCTTAACTAATCTCAACTTTGAATAGTAATAATACAAAATAGCGAAAAATGAAAAAAAATATGGGTTCAGCAGATCGAATTATTCGGATAATAATCGCTGCTATTGTTGGAGGTCTTTTCTACACAGATATAATTTCAGGCACTTTAGGTATTGTACTTTTAGCCTTGGCTGGAGTTTTTGTTTTAACAAGTTTCATTAGTTTCTGCCCCATTTATGCTCCATTTGGCTTTAAAACATGTGCTGTTAAAGAAAAGAAATAAGACTGCTTGAGATATTATTTGTAAGACAATTAGTATTTCTAGCTGATTTCTAACCTTCTGACTTTATACATCCAATCATAAAAATCAGTTGTATTGGAAACTGAATAATAAAAGTTTTACTTTTGACCCTATGATTTTAAAAATTGTAGAGAAAATTGAACGGGTTATTATTACAACATTGCTTTTAGCTTTATTAATTGTTATAGCGTATACTGCAATTGTCTTTTTGGCACTATTATTTGGTGGCATACTTTCGGCAATAGAAAACTCTTTCTCAGAAAATAACATCATGAAACACCTTCATAGGGTATTTAGTGGTTTTTTGTCTGTTTTAATTGGAATAGAACTTTTGCACACCATAAAAATGTACCTGAAAGAAAATGTAGTACATGTTGAAGTAGTGTTACTTGTAGCTCTAATTGGAATTTCTCGTCACGTTATTGATTTGGATTATAAACACATGGATTCCATGACTATTTTCGGGATTTCCGCTCTCATTATTTCCCTTTCAGTTGGTTATTTCTTGATAAAAAAGGCAGGTTACAAAATAACTACAAAGAAGAAACATTAAAGCAATCGGCTATTGGCGTGACGCAATTTCTAGTTATAAATACACTCGAATTAACTAAAGTCCACCCCTATAAATTATCCAAGACCATTACCAATTATTTGAGGCATTAAGTAATGCTTAACTTGTTGTAATACAAATGTTGTGACGCAATAACATCAAACATAAAGCGTTGAACATCAATCAAAATAACACTTTGAGGCACTTCCTTTACCTATTGAACATCCTACTCTTCTTATCACTAACATCTTGTGTACAGGATTTAAACTTTGAAGAGCCGCAACCCTCAGGAGACAAAAACGAGAGTAAATTCAAAAATAAATTTCAAGGAGTCTATTTATGCCTTGAAGACAGTTCTATATTGACCATAGAAAGAGTTAATATCGTTCAACAGTGGCACATTACTGCCAATATAACGAAAACACAAATCGACACCACAGATGAAATTGAATTAAAAAATGGATTGCTTTATACGGTCAATGATGCAGAACCATTTCATGTCATTTTTAGTGGAGATACGGCTGAATTGTCCTACGATTATGACAAGACTATTTTTGAATTAGGAGACAATCAATTGCTACGCTACTTTAAAGGAATGTATTTTCTAAACTTCAAAGAGTCTGAAAACTTATGGAGTGTGAAGACTTTAACATTCGATAAAGAAGGTATCTTAAGCATAAATAGAATTTATGGAGGAGAGCAAGAAATTCAACGAATAAAGGAGATGACGACTGTAGAGGAAATTACAGACAAACAAGGAAAAGTAGTAGATTATAAAGTTAAACCAACTAAAAAAGAATTGAAAGAAATATTAAATTCTGACTTATTTAAGGAAGGCAAGAATTTTCAGAAGATTAAAAAATAAAATATTGGTGACCATTTTAAATTCAAGGGAGTCTCAGCGTTTTAAAAAATTTAGAAGAATGTGAAAATAATAAACGTAGATGCAACACTTCATTCTAAAATAAAGTGGGTAGAAGCATTCGGTTTAAAAAATTCCATTGGCCATTATGAAATGATTCTGAAGGTTTAAACCAATCCATTGCAAATTGATAAAGTTAGTCGAATATTATACGGATAATACTCGACTATAGGATGAGAGCACCTTACTATGATTGAATTAATTAAATTTATCGCCTTAGAAAACTATAAGGTGGATAACACACACTGGTGTGTGTTATCCAATTGTTAGCAAAAATTTTTAGG
>CAYPJC010000152.1:0-5806 GCA_964410855.1 uncultured Flavobacteriales bacterium
CAATTGTTAAAACCAATTTGAGAACGGATTGGGATTTGGCCTTTGATTGTAATTTGAACGATAATATCTTGTATTTAAACTCTGCTTTAATTGCTTCAGCAGCTATTACTACAGAAACTGACTTTATGCAAGTGACCTCCGATGCAGGCTTAACTTACGTTCATGAGCATCAAAGCGGCAGATTAGATAAGTTAGCCATTGGCGATGTTACCAATCAACGAAATGTTATGATTATTGATCGTGGTTTTACACCCTCAGGAAAAGCTTTGGGTAAATGGAAAATTCAAATCACTTTGGTACAAGACGGAGATTATTACTTGACATGCTCTAAGTTAAACGGGGATAACTTAACAACTACCATCATTTCTAAAAAGGCACAATACAATAAAGTAGCGTACTCATTTACTACTTTAAGCGAATTGCAAATTGAACCGCCCAAAACCGATTATGACATCTGTTTTACTCAGTATACCCATGTGTTTGAAAATCCCCCGATTTCTTATTCAGTGAATGGTGTTATCATCAATTCTTACAATACCGAGGTAGCTGAAGAGTTTGATCTAGATTTTAGTGCGATTACAAAGAGCCATGCCGAAAGCTTATTCTATTCTGAAGACTTAGACATGATTGGTTATGATTGGAAAGCTTTTAGCCTGCAAACAAATAATTTCACCATTTTTTCCAACCAAAACTATTTGGTTAAAGATGCTTCTGGGAATTTATTTAAATTACATTTCTTGGATTTCTATGATGATAATGGGGTAAAAGGAACACCAAGTTTTGAATTAGTAAGATTATAAATTATGTGCGGAAAATCGTGTAGTGTAGAATTGGCAAAAAATGATTCAGGGTGTATAAGGATGTGTAAAGGTTGTATGCGGTATTCCGTAAGCTATACTAACACCTCTTTTTGTTTCACTAAACAGGAATTATTTGAATTCAGAGAGGCTTTGTCATGCTTTAAAGAAAGTGACTTTTGCTACGACATTATGGGACAAAGTCGAGCTATATTGCAATCGCAATACACCAATATGGGATTTTCTGTGAGTAGATATGACATCAAAGTATTAGATGAATTAATTCAGGAAACTTTGATTCTAAGTGAGGTTTATGAGTTATTGGGATAAGTTATTTAGGGGACTTCTAATAATTGCTTCATTTCTTCTAGACCTACCAAAGCACTTTTCCTAAAACTTGTTTCCAAGTTTCTATTTAGAATAATTGTTGTCGGCAATTCTAATTTACCTTCCTCACTTCCCAAATAGATAGCTAATTCATGATAGCCATCTTCAGAACTAAATAAATATTCTCTCCCAAAGAATGAAACGGTTTCTTTGTTTTCTGCATTGAATCTCAAGCAATAATAATCCTTGTTCAAGCTGCTAATGATACTAGGATCTTTAAAAGTTGTGTTTTCTTGCATCTTACAGAATTTGCACCAATCGGTGTGAAGGAAAATTAAAATTGGTTTTTGCTCTTTTTGAAAGTGTTCTGCTAACTCTTCAAAGCTTAGCCAATCAATAGCCTTCTTCTGTGCAAATGATGTTGTGCACAGAATGGCACTGATAAGAAAGAATAGAAATTTTAGTTTCATTTTACTTTAAGGTATACTTCAATCCAATAAATCCTCTGATGCCTTGATTAGCAGCATAAACATAAGTTGGGTCAAAAGTTAAGGCATTTGGATTGTTTTCAGTGGGAATAACATTGCCTTCTGGATCAAATGAAACATTCTTATCAAAAGGATCAAAAGATCGAGCAATACTGTTAGCAGCTGGAGTAAAATTTAAAATATTCTTAATTCCACCATAAATTTCCCACTGTTGGTTAATCGATTTGGTCAATTGAATATTCTGAATGCTAAACCAAGGTGAATATTCAGAACGATTATCTAATTCTCCCAATAGAGGTAAACGCATTGGACTGTAAACGTTTCCCGTATAATTTAATCGTAAATCCCATGGCAGAATAGTATATTCTATGTTCCAAACTGCGGTGAATCGTTCCGTTAATAACTGTCTTATTTCCGTGCCTTCTTCATTTAGAGTTACATCCATTAGGGTAGCTCCTCCCATTACTTTTAATCCATTAGGTAGCGTAAGGTCAATGTTTAACGAAACTCCTTTTGATTCAGCAGATCCGTTCAAGTTGTCATAAATGATCTGATTGGGGTTGGTTTCGTAATCTGGGACAATTCGATTGTTGAAACGGGTATAAAAAACAGAACCATCCAACCCCAGGTATGTCTCCTCATTTAAATAGATTCGCTTTACGACATTCAAATTAATATTTTGCGAGGTTTCAGGATTCAACTTGCTAGCAAAGATAACCTCTCTTGAACCTGTTAAAGCTGCATGATCTTCTGTAAATACATTGGCTACTCTAAAACCATTTCCCAAACTTAAACGAACAACGGTTTTGTTGTTTTCAGTATTCCATTTGTAATTTATTCTTGGAGAAAAAATATTACCATGCACGCTATTGTAATCGTACCTAACTCCCAGCAATAGGGTGTTAAATTCATTTACGGTTATTTGATCTTGCACAAAAATTCCAGGTAAATGAGTTTGTTGAGCTTGGTTATTTAATTTATCAAAACTCAGAGTTGCAGGCGTGTTATCGTCGTAATAGGTGTAACGATAAGCTGCTCCAACCAAGAAATCGTGAGCCGTAAACAATTCCTTATTCCAAGTTAATTGACTAAAGCCAATTCGTTGATCTGCTTGATATATTGTGGTTCCATATACAGAATTCTGCTGATGTCTGTTTGCACTAAACTGTAAGTTGAAATTCTCTTCCGTTGGTAATTGATAATTTCCAAATATTTCCCATCGGTTGGTGTAAATACTTTCTCCATAAACAGAATCACCGCCTCTGAACTCAGGATTCCAATTCATTTCTCCACCCCAACGGTCTTCATAAATGTATCGTGCACCAATATTTAATTCTTTATTATTCTTGCGATTGAATGAGATTTTATTGAAAATCGAAATTCTGTCTTGTAAAGTAATATCTGTAAAACCATCGTTGTTATTATCAATTGGATTATCATATTTGAAGTAATTCAAACCCACTAATGCATTCACTTTTTTACCAATTTTATATGTAGATCCAATATCAACATTTGTTTCTGCCCAAGAGGTTGAATAAACGTCAGCAGAAAAAAGAGGAGCATTGATTGGTTTTTTAGTAATCACATTAATTAAACCTCCAACTGCTTCTGATCCATATAAGGTAGAAGCGGGTCCCTTTACAATTTCTATTCTTTCTATTAAGGATGAAGGTATACCAGTAAGGCCGTAAACTGTTGATAAACCACTAACAATAGGCATTCCATCTATTAATACCATGGTGTAGGGTCCTTCAAGTCCATTGATATGTATGTCTCCTGTATTGCAAACACTGCAGTTTAGTTGCGGCCGAACGCCATTTACATTTTGAAGTGCCTCGAAAATTGAAGGGGATTTGTTGTTTTCAAAATATTTAGCTGTATAAACCTCTACAGGAACAGGGCTATTTAGTCTAGACATCTCCTTCATGGTTCCTGTAATGACAACATCGTTCATTAGATTGGTTTCTTCTTTTAATGTGAAAGCCACTTGATAGGTTTCATTTTCCACAAACGTGATTTTTTGGATTTCTTTTTTAAACCCAATAAAAGAGCAAATAATTGTTTGTTCGCCAACAGGAACATTATTTAATACAAAGTTTCCACCTTTATTTGTTGTTGTGCCAATGCTTGTTCCTTTTACAAAAACGTTTACAAACTCTGCGTTTTGATTGTCTTGAAATTGAACAGTACCTTTCAAGGTCGCTGTTTGAGCAACTATTCCTAAACAAATGAAAATGTTTATATAGAATAAGGTTACTATTTTTTTCATTAATCTACATCTATTTTTAGATATGCAAATATATTTAATTTAGGGCAATCTAAAAATATATTATTGTCAATAAAAATGCAATCAGTAAATCGAGAGTTCTGTTATTAAATTGTAAAGAAGCGGAGTGGTTTTTTTAGGTGCTAATTAGCCCAACATTCATGGCATAAACCGTTAATTCGGAAACGGATTTTATACCTAATTTTTTCAAAATATTCTTTCGATGTGTATGTACGGTATGGTGACTTAAATGAAGTTGACTTCCAATTTCTTTATTTGTAAATCCCTGAGCGATTAAGGCAGTAACTTCATTTTCGCGTTCTGTAAGAGCTGTGGGTTCACAGTTTTCTTCATAATCAGCCGTTAAATCTTTATCCAGAATAATATCAATGATTTTATTGCAATAGAATTTTTCTCCTTTTGCAATTGCAAAAATGGCATGGGTTATCTCCGCTTCGTCACATTGTCTGGTTAGGTATCCTTGTACTCCTTTTTCTAGAATTCTTAGAACATTGGTAGGACTTCGAATGTCTGAAATAATCAATACTTTTTGTTTGGGGTACTGTTCTTTAAGTTTTAATGTTGTGTCAATTGTAAAATAGCCAGAAGAAAGAGGGTCGATGATGATAAGGTCAAAAGGATCTTTTTCTAAACTATCGAAAAGCGCTTTCTCATCTGTAGCATGCTCAATTCGATCAATTCCACCCCCTTTATTAAGGATGGATTTTAATCCATTTGCCATAAGAACATTTGCATTTGCATGTAAGATATTTAAGCCCATTGTTTAGAATGATTCTAAACAACAAATATCAACTCAAAAAAGTTGATAAACAATACCCTAAAAAGGGTAAAATAATAGACTTTCTTAGATATTGGCCTCTAAATTTAAAATTAGTCCTGTTTTATTCTTGCTACTGATTGCAATGTGTTACTTTTAATGCATTATAAAAAAACTAACTATGAAATTAAAATTATTAATTGCAAGCGCTATTATTTCAGGATTTTTGTACACTTCCTGCTCTTCAGCTACTCAGAAAAAGGTCGAAAATGTTTCAGAAGAAACAACTGAAGACTCACATGACCATGATCACTCAGATCATGATGCAACAACAGCTGCATTAACAGTTCCTGAAGGAGCTAAAGTCTTTTTCGCAAACATTCAAGATGGAGATGTAGTAACATCACCTTTAAAAATAGAGTTTGGAGTAGAAGGGATGGAAGTGGAGCCAGCTGGAGAATTACATCAAGGAATGGGACATCATCATTTACTAATTAATGGACAGCCTTTAGCAAGCGGAACAGTTGTTCCAGCCGATTCAGTAAATATTCATTATGGAAAAGGTCAAATCGAGACAGAGATTGAATTAACTCCTGGTGAATATAAATTAGTCATGCAATTTGCAGATGGGTATCATCAAAGCTATGGTGAACAAATGAGTTCGACCATAACAGTGATGGTGGAATAACGTCTAAATACATCTAATCAACATTACAAAAGTCAATTATTAAAGTGTGATGAAAAATTTTCTTTTCCTTTTATTAATTGGAAAGGAGACTTGGAGCAATTCGATGATATTTGCGTTATTGGAATGAAAATTGGGTGATTTTATGCAAGCTATTTAATTGCGAAAAAATGAAAATACAAAAATTACAAGCCATATTTTTAAGCCTTAGTATTTCAATTCTGTTTGTTGCTTGCGGCACAGAAACTGCCAAGGAAAGCAATTCTGAAGCGCAGGAAAATGAAACAAAATTTTCAGATGAAGTACAATCTAACGAGCCCTTTAAGGCACAAGAAGGGTTTATTTATGAATCAAATGAGTTGAAAGTATATCCTGCGAAAATTGCGAAGGAATTCCCGAATGCAAGTCTAAAACTGTTAACACCAAAATTGGATGAGGTTGATAAAGCAGGAGAATATCAATTTA
>CAYPJC010000153.1:0-2942 GCA_964410855.1 uncultured Flavobacteriales bacterium
TGGATTTGAACGATCTACAATAAAAGCAGTCATCCCACGAGAATCTAATAACTCACCAGTTCTTGCAATTACAACCATAACATCTGAAGAGATTCCGTGAGTTATCCAACTCTTTGTTCCATTCAACACCCATTCATTTCCCTCTTTCTTTGCCGTGCACTTCATGCGCATAGCATCTGATCCAGTATTTGGTTCAGTAAGACCCCAAGCACCTATATATTCAGCAGAGGCTAACTTTGGAAGATATTTCTTTTTTTGTTCTTCATTTCCAAAAGCTAAAATATGACCAGCACAAAGCGAGTTGTGCGCAGCCATTGATAGTCCAATTGAACCGCAAACTTTAGCAATCTCTGTGATGGCTGTTATATATTCATGATAACCAAAACCAGACCCTCCATATTCAGTAGGAATCAAAACGCCCATCATTCCCAATTCGCCTAATTTCTTAAAAACATCTACCGGAAATTCCTGAGACTCATCCCATTCCATAAGATGAGGAGCAATTTCCTTAGCAGCAAAGTCCCTTGCCATTTCAGCAATCATTTGCTGGTTTTCTGTATAACTAAAATCCATAATCTAATAAGTTACTATTCCGTGAATTTGTTCGCTAAAATGCGATATTTTTTCTTGCCCCTTTAGGAAATCCAAAATTACTAAAAAGGAGAACCCTCCGACAATTGCTCCTTGCTGTCGAACCAATTCAGCTGCAGCTGAGGATGTACCTCCTGTTGCTAGTAAATCATCATGTATCAATACCCGACTTCCCAGTTGTATAGCATCTTCGTGAACTTCAATTTCAGCGAATCCGTACTCCAGTTCATATTTATAAGAGATCGTTTTATAGGGCAATTTTCCTTTTTTTCGCACAGGAATAAATGGCACCGATAATGATTGTGCAATTAATGGACCCCACAAAAACCCTCTGCTCTCAATGCCAATCACAGCATCAATTTTTAACCTTTTTGCATTCTCTGACAAGGCTTCAGTGATTAATGCAGTTAAATTGCTATCTGCTAAAATGGGAGTAATGTCTTTAAACAAGATTCCTTTTTTAGGAAAATCAGGCACATCTCTTATTACTCTTTTTATTTGCTCTTGTAAAATTTCGGTCATTAGAGTTTTGTTATTTTTTTAGTCATGCAAAAGCTAAAAAGCCTTATCAACAGATTAATATTCCAAATAAGGCTCCAGTTTATTTAATAATGAATCGCTAATTAATGGAGACTTCTTTAATTCATTCAAGTTAGAATAATTACCATGCTGATTTCTATATTTAACAATTGAGTTTGCAACCTTCCAAAATATATAAGGATGAACTTTTAGCTCGTCTATCGAAGCTTCATTAATATTGATTTTTCTAATTTCAATTTGGTCTAAAACCAAGTTTGAGTCCAAATTTTCCAAAGTCTCACTCTTTAGCCCCCAAATTTCTTTCAATTGACTTTTGGAGACAAATCCGCCCAAAGCTTCTCTATATTCAACAATTTTCATGGAATAATAATCACCAATTCCATATAATTTCTTCAACTCACTTGTATCAGCTGAGTTAATAAATACTTTAATAGAAGTCTTAGCAATCAACTCCTTTTTATCTATAATCTCCCTGTTATTATAATTTATTGAATGATCCTTATAATCCTCAATCGAATCGGGAAGCAAAATATATGGTTTTAACTTCAGAAATTGTTCACTTGATATGGTGTACATCTTTTCTACATCGGACTTTATCTTGAATGATCCTCCTTTTTCTTCATACTTTTTAATAGTTGCTGCCTGCTTCTCACTCAATCCGAGCTGTGTCCACTTTTTTATGGAAAGCTTATTGGGGTTAAATTCAAATAAGTTAATTTGTTTTGAAGTTTGGCTTTTTAACTTAGATTCATTTAATTCAAGTGTTTCAATTTTACTGTATCTTCTTTCTAGTTCTATTTTAAGACTATCCAAACTTACATCAGGTTTTGAAGAATCGGGATTAAAAAGTATTAAGCCTTGTTTTAGGAGCAATGTCAGAATTATAATACCTACTAGACTAATTGTTCCCCTTCTTTCCGATTTATTAAAACTAAAATAATCTTTAATTGAAGGTCGCATTTAATCCTGTTAAGTCAATCTTAAATACTTCTACCTAATTTATGACCATGGTTACTGAATCAATTGCAGAGCAACCATAGATGATTAAAGGAATATTTTGATAGGAAGAATCCGAAATTTCTACGGCTTCTTTTGATAATTCAAAATCGGCATTTCCAATACCGTAATAAAATGTAGTTTCAAGATTTGAACCAGCAGTATAATTTGGCACTAAAAAGTTTAGCGTATCGATAAGTCCCACAGATGGTTGAACTTTAAAAGATTCTAAACTAGTATAACTTATTCCGTAAAAGAGTGTATCGAGCACTCCATAAACCTTTGTTCCGTCAAGATTAACGAGTAAATTCGATTCATTGACCCTAAATAGAACCAAATCCTGGTTAATATTCAATTTAATAGAACTAATTAAAGTTTCAAAACCAACTGAATTAATCAAAAGCAAATCGGCAGTACCTTCATCATCTTCGTCCAAATTGTACGTTAGATTAAATGCTCCTTGATCATTTGTAATGCTTGTTCCCAAAATTATAGGTTCGCCAAAATTTGCACCAATATTAGCTTTCAATGCAATTTCTGCGTTTGGTATTCTTGTGCTGCAGTCCTGAAATAAAGTCCCATTTATTACATTTACTTGAGTTCCTTCTCTACAAGAAAAAATCGAAAGCAGTAGAATAGTATATAGAAATATTTGTTTTATCACTTATTTGAATTTTTTAATTGCACCACTTTTAACTCTTGCAAAGTAAGATACCATATCCTCTCTTACCTCTTTAGATAGCAAAATTAATCCTAAGATATTTGGAAACGCCATACCAAGAATCATTAAATCAGAAAAATCTAAAACTGCACCT
>CAYPJC010000153.1:2958-5802 GCA_964410855.1 uncultured Flavobacteriales bacterium
ATCCCAAGAATACAATTTTATATAAATTCTCAGCCTTTTTACTCGAACCAAATAAATATGACCAAGCTTTTAGACCATAGTAGGACCAAGATATCATTGTTGAAAATGCAAACAAGAAAATGGCAATTACTAAAACATAAGTAAAGGCAGGGAATACACTACCAAAAGCAGCAGATGTCAATTCTGAGCCTTCTAAACCTGAAGCACCATCAGCAAAGCCTGTAAAGATTAAAACCAAGGCAGTCATTGTGCACACTACAACAGTATCAATAAAAGGCTCTAAAAGAGCTACAATACCTTCACTTACAGGCTCACTTGTTTTCGAAGCAGAGTGGGCTATTGAAGCAGACCCAACACCAGCTTCATTCGAAAAGGCAGCTCTTTGAAATCCAACTATTAACACCCCAATAACTCCTCCTTTAAGCGCTGAAGAATTAAATGCCCCATCAAATATTTGAACGAAAACATCCCCAACACTTGATATATTCATACCAATGATAATCAACGAAAAAAGAACGTATAAACCAGCCATAAATGGAACAATCTTGTCAGTTACTTTAGCAATACTTTTAATACCACCAACAATTACAATTCCAACTAATATTGCCAATACTAGCCCAAATGCAGGACCCCAACCTTGTATTGATGGAAATACAATGGCAAGCTGCTTAAAAGCTTGATTCGCTTGAAACATGTTTCCTCCGCCAAATGAACCTCCAATACATAATATTGCAAAAAATACAGCCAGCACCTTGCCTAAACCTCCTAAATTTTTCTTCTTTAGGCCCTCACTCAAATAATACATTGGGCCACCAGAAATCTCTCCTTTTTCGTTTACTTTCCTATATTTTACGCCAAGAGTACATTCAACAAATTTGCTTGACATTCCAATTAAGCCAGCCACTATCATCCAAAAAGTAGCCCCCGGCCCACCTAATGTAATAGCCACTGCAACCCCAGCTATATTTCCAAGACCTACTGTAGCAGAAAGCGCAGTAGTTAATGCCTGAAAATGTGAAACTTCACCGACTTCTTTAGCATTTGGATCTGAAAATTTACCTGACACCAATTGAATCGCATGACGAAATCCTTTTAGGTTTACAAACCTCATTTTAAGTGTAAAGAATATCGCTCCAAGAACTAACCAAACCACAATAAATGGAATTCCCTTTGTTTGAGTATCTCCATTAGGATGTAAAACAGGCCTTGGCTCAGCATACTTTATAGAAGCTAAATTTTCTGCTCCTGCCTCAATTAAATTATCAATGCTATTTGAATCAAAAATTACCTTCCCTTCTTTAATATTGTGAATTAAGGTGCCATCCGCATTAGCAAATACTTTTAATTCCTCACTATCATCTTGGGCAATAATGGCGATCAATTCCCCTTGCTTTACTTTTTCCCCTTCTTCTACAATCCATTCCTTAAGTATTATTTTTTTTACTTCCGGATTAAACAATTCTGCTACTTTTACATTTTTAAAATCTGCATATACAATTGGATCATAAATCCCAATTTCAGAAAATGGATCCCAAAACAAAAAAGCTGACATGTAGCTAACTATAGGTTTAAAGGTGGCATTTATATGCTCAGCCAAAGAGTTTTTAGGCACTTCGCCTTCTAAATCAACTTTGTTTCCCTCTGAATCAGTAACCTCAACTGAAAACCTACTACCTTCTGTTAAAGCATCATAGCTATTTGAACTTAATGCAACTTCCTGAATAGACCACTTATAAGTAAAAGGAGGAACTCCACCTTCCGTTTCAATGTGAGCAATGCCATCATTAATTTTACTAGTAGGATTATCTAAAACTAGCTTTGCATCAAAGTTAGATGCGAACAAAGAGGTATTTATGACTGATAAAAAGAGGATAAAGAGATTTTTGATCATAGGTCTTTTTTTTTGTAGGTCAACAAATATAATTGATTTGAAGGGTCAAACTAAATTTAAGCTGAGAATGTCCATTTTTAAACTTTTCTTATTCAACTTAAGAGTTTAACTGACTTTCGAGAATTGACAATCCCTCTTCAAAAGAATGAGGCTTGTAACCCAATTCTTTTTTTGCCTTTTCAAGAGAAAAACCAGTTTTAGGCGGACGTTTTGCGGCCTGGTTTAATGAATCGGAGCTTATTTCTGAAATGACTGAATCATCAAGCTTAAAATAGCTAGCCACCCTTTTAACTAACTCGACAATGCTCATTTGATCTTTTCCAGATAGATGGAAGATGCCTTCAACGGCCTTGTCAGCAATTAAAATACAACCATCCGCTAAATCTTCAGCTAAAGTCGGAGATCTGAATTGATCATTAACAATGCTTAGTTTATCGCCTTTTTCTAATGCTCCTTTTGCCCATAAAACAATATTTGAACGACTCATGTCTTCAGCAATTCCATAAACAATTATCGTTCTCACAATTGACCATTTTGTCAATGAATTTTGAACTACATTTTCGGAGGCTAGTTTTGATTTGTCATAATAACTTAGAGGGTTTGGCAGATCAGTCTCTGCATAAGGACCATTTTTTCCATCAAAAACAAAATCCGTTGATAAATGAATGAAATGGGTTTTGTTTTTTTCAGATGCTTTGACCAGGTATTCAACTGCTTTAACATTTAACTCCCAACATGCTTCTTGATTAGATTCACATGAATCGACATTAGTCATTGCTGCGGTATTAATCACCACGCTCGGCTTTAATGTATCGAAAATTGATTCAACCTCAAGTTCGTTAGTAATATCTAAGGGTTCATATCTATATGATCCGTCATTACTGATTCGATTTTTTCCTTTTGATGTAGCAATTAAATTATAATTGGGATTATTTTTAAGCTTATGAACTAGA
>CAYPJC010000154.1:0-5782 GCA_964410855.1 uncultured Flavobacteriales bacterium
TATTTTATTAGGAACCCCTTTTGCCATTTTTGGTGCTCTTCTCTTCTTATGGGTTTCTAGATTCTTTAGCTTAAGCTTTGAAAATAATATTTTCGCACAGGTATCTTTTGTCATGCTTATAGGTATGGCTGCCAAAAATGCCATCTTGATTATTGAATTCGCCAATGATGAATTTAAAAAGGGCTTATCCCTTATTGATGCGGCAATAAAGGCTGCTAAATCAAGGTTTCGTCCAATTTTAATGACTGCATTCTCTTTTATTTTAGGTGTTTTTCCATTGGTGATAGCTAGTGGTAGTGGTGCAGAAGCTAGAAAAGTAATGGGTGTTGCATTATTAGGAGGTATGTCTATTGCTACTTTATTGGGAGTATTCTTTTACCCGATGTTGTTTATACTCATTGGGAAAATAGCAGGTTATGAGAAAAAGAGAGATTTGGCATTAATAAACGAAGAAAAGACAGTAGACTAATGAGAAAAATTCTTGTCATAATTGTCCTCCTAACTTCTTTTCAAGCCTGTAAAATAGGTAAGAATTACAAAGGAACTGAGTTCATTCAGCCTGTAGAGTATTCTCGTTCTGATTCGTCTTTGACGATGAAAACAGATACCGTAAATACAGATACTCTTGAACTAAGTAATTCTGACATAAAATGGTGGGAAATTTATAAAGACGACCTTTTGGATAGCCTAATCAATACAGCTATGCAAAACAATAGAGATGCATTAGTAGCCGCCGAAAATGTGCTCCAAGCAAGGTATTTTTTAGGAATACAAAAGGCTAATTTTTTACCAAAAATAGATGCTGGAGCGAATATGAGTAGGGGGAATTTTCTTCTTAATAATATTGGAGAAACTAGCACTTTAATTCAGGGGCAAGCAAGTGTTTATTGGGAGATCGACCTTTGGGGAAAGATTAGACGACAAACCGAGGCAGCAAGGGCAGAATTAATGGCTAGTGAATATGGTTATCGTGGAATAATGATTAGTCTTATTTCAGATGTCGCTGCTACTTATTTCAAGTTACTTCAAGCTCATTCTCAATTAGAAATTTCTAAAAGAAATGCAAAATCTAGAGACAGCATGCTGCTGATTATTCAGGCAAGATTCGACGAAGGTATTATCCCATTAATTGATGTAAATCAAGCGACTATTCAATTTACAATTGCTGCTGGCAAAGTGCCTCAATATGTTAGAATAATTGTTCAATTAGAAAACGCTTTAAGTGTTTTGATGGGGGTAAATCCCAATACTATTCCCCTTGGAAAAAAATTGGATGATCAAGAGCTTAATATAGAAATTCCTACTGCTACGCCAATAGATTTACTTTCCAGAAGACCAGATATTATTGCTGCTGAAAATATATTAATAGCTGAGAATGCAAAAGTTGGGGTTGCTCAAGCAAATAGATTACCAACTTTAAGTGTGTCAGGATTATTGGGAATATATGGAAATGACGTTGGCGATATTAATCTTCAGAATCCCCTATGGAACGTTGGTGCTCAACTTTTAGGCCCTATCTTTTATTGGGGTCAATTAAAAAGACAACTTGATATTCAGAAAAGTCGACGTATTCAAAGTCAATTTCAATATGAAAATACTGTTTTTAAAGCTATTCAGGAGGTTGAAGATGTGTTAATTGAAATAAAAACAACTAAACAAGAGTTAGAAATTGCTGAACAAAGAAAAAAGGCTGCTATTCAAGCTCAAGATTTATCTCGAGAACGCTACGACAAAGGAGTAACTAGTTATCTAGAATTTTTAGAACAACAAAGACAGGCCCTTGATGCTGAATTGCTATTAGCAGATATTAAATCAAGACTGTTGAGTTCACACATACGACTGTATAAAGCAGTTGGCGGTGGTTGGCTGACTGAATAGCAACTAAATTTCTGCTTTTCAATAGAGTATTACAACTACGTCAAAGACAAATATAAAAGTAGATTCATCTATTAATTCACTTCAACTGAGAATCAAATTAAATGATAAAACTCTTTACGATCCTTTTCGCCATTTCTTTGTCGCTATCCGCTCAAGAAGATACCATTTCAGTTTATTTTGAAAACGATTCTTATCAATTAAGCCAAACAGAAATAAAAAAAATTAAGCCGGATACTAGTTGGGTGTTCGTCAAACTAAATGGGTACACTGATTATTTAGGAACTGCGAACCACAACCAAATTCTTTCTGAAAAAAGGGCGCAAGAAGTAAAACGTTTCCTTATAAATACGATTGACCTTAAGGAACAAAACATCCAAATTATCGGAAAGGGTGAACTTGGAAAAGAGTTGAATTCAAGACTTGGTGTCCCTCAAAATCGAAGGGTTGATTTAATTGTTACCAAAAAAATAAGCTCTCCAAAACCACAAGAAGAGAAGTTAGATACCAACTCTAATCCAACGCTAACTGCCAGAATAGAGGAAACTGAAATTGGGTCAAATTTAATTTTAGACAATTTTAGTTTTGTCGGAGGTCAGCATGTTTTAGTTCTAGAATCACACCCGACTTTAGACAGTTTAATTCTTATTCTTAACGCGAATCCAAGTTTAAAAATAGCGATTGAAGGCCATGTTTGCTGCGTAACACACCATCCTGATGGGCTTGATCAGCAAACAGGTAAATACAACTTATCTGAGGCAAGAGCGAAGTATATTTATGATGCATTAATCGCAGAAGGAATAAGCCCCAGCAGATTGTCTTACGAGGGTTTTGCAAGAACAAAACCCATTTATAAATATGAAGAAAATGCTACTCAGCAGCAAGCAAATAGAAGGGTTGAGATAAAAATTATTGACAAATAACTTCTACATCTCCTGTCAGACTCTCAGGCTCTTTAATCCAATTAACAAAAGCTTTCTTTCCCACTTCCAAACTTCCATACTGCTCGTTAATACCTAAAAATTGGGCTCCATTCAGAGTTCCCCATTGAATTAATGTGGCTAATTCTATTTTAGGAAAGTGCTGCTTTATCGTTTTTATTTCTTCCCAAATAGATAGGGTATCGTTTGAAGCTAAGCTATCAGTTCCTAGAGTGCACTTCACTTCATTTGCAACGAACTCATAAATATTCGGAAGTTGATTCTCGATGTATAAATTAGCCTTTGGACAAAAGCACCAATACAAATTGGCATGAATTTTTTCAGCAAATTGGATATCACTTACTGAGGTAAAGGTATTGTGAACCAGTAGCAATGGATCTTCAGTGGGTAGTAAATTCAAATAACTCTGAAGAGCAGACTTTGAAGTTATCTTAAAGTTTGACATGTCATTCCCGAAATGCTTCATCATTTCCATCATCAATCCATCACCAGTCTCAAATAGTTCATTTTCCCCCTTAGATTCTTGATTGTGAATACTCAGTGGTGAATTATTTTTTTCATTTTTTATCAGTTCAAATAATTTTTCAGACACTGAATAAGGGCTGTGTGGGATTAAGGAGGCTTCTAATTTATTGTCAATAAACTTGTCTTTTAATGTTTTCCCTTTTTCAAAAATAGAGTTTGCCAATTCGGTGCGAAAGCCAAATAATTCGACAAAAGTGTGATAAAATAAGCTTGAATTCAACTTTGTTGAAAGCGTTGAATCGCCATTGGAAATGTCACCTACGGCTACAATTCCAGCTCCCTTCATTTTTTCGTCTGCTTCTTTTATCGCATCCAACTTTATTGATTCACTAGCATTTCTAATCTGCTGAAGTTCTTTAATAAATCCTGTTATTCCTGTTTTAGGTTTTACCTGCTCCTTTAAATGAGACAATTCTAAATGACAATGTGTATTAACAAATCCGGGACATAATGCCCCTTCATAATATTCTACTTTTAATCCTAGTTCATGCAGCTCTTGTCCAACACAAATTATTTGATCTTCCTCATTTATACCCAGCATACCATTTGGTATAGGTTTGCCATTTGCAGTATATAATACATCTGTTTTTAAAAGTCGTTTAATCAAATCAGTTGCTTAAAGATTGGGCAAAAATATAGTTTACCTTTGCGCAAAGGTATGTTGATCAAGAAAAAAAATATAAGAAATCTTAGTTTGCCCGAAATGCAAGACTTTTTAACCGAACAAGGTGAAAAGTCATTTCGCGCTAAGCAACTTTATGAATGGCTTTGGCAAAAATCTGCTCGTTCATTTAGCAGCATGACTAATCTTTCTAAACCCTTAAGAGAACTGCTTGAAGAGCATTTTGAAATCCCTGCTGTTTCAATAGTAGAAGAACAAATCAGTGAAGATAAAACCATAAAAAATGCATTTAGACTTGCTGATGGAAAAATCACTGAAGGCGTCTTAATTCCTTCGCCTAAAAGAATGACAGCCTGTATTTCATCGCAAGTAGGCTGCAGTTTGAGTTGTAAGTTTTGTGCAACAGGGAAGTTAAAACTCATGAGAAACATTCACTTTGATGAAATCTACGATCAAGTAGCCATCATCAAAGAGCAAGCAGAAAAATATTACCAAAGGCCTTTATCCAATATCGTTTACATGGGGATGGGTGAACCCTTATTGAATTACAACCAACTTTTAAAATCGGTAGAACGAATTACAGCAAAAGATGGCTTAGGCATGTCGCCAAAAAGAATTACTGTATCAACTGCAGGGATAGCCAAATTGATTAAAAAACTAGGTGATGACGACGTCAAATTTAATTTAGCAATTTCTTTGCACGCAGCAAACGACGAAAAGCGGAGTAAAATAATGCCCATTAATGATCAAAATAATTTAGAGATTCTGGCTGAAGCTTTACGTTACTTTCATGATAAAACGCAAAGTAGAATAACTTTTGAGTACATTATTTTCAAAGACTTTAATGACGAAATTGAAGATGCAAGAGAATTGGCGGAATTTTGCAAGAACGTGCCTTGCAAGATAAATATCATAGAGTATAACCCAATTGATGATGAAGAGTTTCAACAAGCCGATTCAGCTAAAGTTGAAGCATTTGCTCAATTCTTAGAAAGCAAAAACTTGATTGTAAACATTCGCAGAAGTCGAGGAAAAGATATTGATGCAGCATGTGGACAATTGGCAAACAAAAATGGAGCAGTTGTTGCCTAAACCGTTACTTTTGATTTCTCAATGAGCGGATTAAGTATAAAAAATATAAAAGCCCAAATACTTACTGAAATGCAGGATTTCGAAAAACACTTTCGAAATAGCATGAAAAGTTCCGTCCCACTTCTAGATAAAATCATGCATTATATTGTTAAAAGAAAAGGCAAACAAATGCGTCCCATGTTTGTATTTCTTTCGGCTAAGCTTTTTGGAGAAACTAATGAATCTACCTTTACTGCAGCCTCATTAATTGAACTTTTGCATACTGCTACTCTTGTTCATGATGATGTAGTTGATGAAGCATATAAAAGAAGAGGGTTCTTTAGCATAAACGCACTTTGGAAGAATAAAATAGCCGTATTGGTTGGCGATTATCTGCTATCAAAAGGACTCTTATTGTCAGTGGAAAAAGAAGAATTTGATTTACTAAAAATCGTAAGTAATTCTGTTCAATTAATGAGCGAGGGTGAGCTCTTGCAAATAGAGAAAGCGCGTAAGCTTGATATTGAAGAAGATGTATATTTTGACATTATCACAAAAAAAACTGCAACACTAATTGCATCTTGTTGTGCCACTGGCGCAAAATCTGTTAACCAACCAGATGATGTTGTTGAAAAAATGAGGCTATTTGGGGAGACAGTAGGTATTTGTTTTCAAATAAAGGATGACCTTTTTGATTATGGAAGTGACGAGAATATAGGTAAACCCACAGGCATTGATATCAAAGAAA
>CAYPJC010000155.1:0-2133 GCA_964410855.1 uncultured Flavobacteriales bacterium
AAAACAATTAAGGATCGATTTTAATTGCCATTATGATGAAAAGGATGCCATTGGAAAAAGATACCGACGTCAAGACGCCATTGGAACTCCTTTCGCTATTACCGTTGACCACCAAACTTTAGAAGATAATACAGTTACGATAAGAGACCGAGACAGTATGAAGCAAGATCGAATTGCTATTGATGGCTTAATAAATTTGATGAAAGAAAAGCTAAAAATGCCAGTATAATTACTAATATGACAATTACCAATTACTAATTTTAAATGGTAATTATCAGGCTAGTAACTAGTAATTATTTTAATGCTATTAAAACCTCCAAGGTTTTGAAAACCTTGGAGGTTTAATCGAAGAGAATTCCTCTGGGAGCTTTATTTCGTTTCTAATAACTCAAAGAGTTCGTCCAAATTAGGCGTTAAAATAATTTCAGTTCTTCTATTTTTACTTCTGCCTTCTTTTGTGTTGTTTGGAGCTATTGGCATGTGGTCGCCCCTTCCTGCTGCTGTTAATCGTTTAGCATCAATGGAGCTTTTAGTTAATAAAATTTTAACTACTGAAGTTGCTCTTTTAACACTTAGGTCCCAGTTGTCTTTCAATGCTCCAGAACCATTATACGGAACATTGTCTGTATGACCTTCTACCAATATATTGACATCAGCATTTTTTTCTAACACTTCGCTTAAACTTTTCAGTGCCTTTTGTCCCTTTTTTTCTATTTCATAACTGCCTGAAGCAAATAACAAACTTTCATCCATGGAAACATAAACCTTTCCATTTTTTTGTTCAATTGTCAATCCATTATTCTCAAAACCCAACAATGCATTTTGGACCTTAGCTTTAAGCGCATTAACTGTTGAGTCTTTTCGACTCAAAACAGCCTCTAATTCATCCACTCGCTTTGATCTTTTTTCTAACTCTGTCTCCATTTGATTAAGACTTGCCTCTTTTTGCATTAAGGAAATTCTTGCCGCTTCTAGCGCATCAGATTGTTTTTGAAGTTCCGCTTGTGATAATTGCAAATTGGTAAATAACTCTGAAGTCTCAGCTTGATTTCCGGCTAGTAATTCTTGATTTTTTTCTATTAACAGTTCATAGGTATCATTGAGTTTGTCGTAATTCTTAGTCATTAGTCTTAACGATTTACCTAGTATTGTGGTATCCGTTCTCAATAACTTCGACCGCTTCATAAGATCCTGATACTTATCATCAATTTCCGTGAATTGCTCATCTAATTTTCTATTTTGTTCTTTGAGTGCTTCGCGTTGTTCTTCGCAGAGTTCTTTTTTATTTTTTACTTCTTCGAATTTTTTGGCAGGAATACAGGCGACAAGAAATGATAGACATAAGATTAATAAGCCGTTCTTAAACATAGGGTTGAGTTTGTTTAGTACAATAGTAAGAAGATATCTGTAGTGACTTTATTACAATTTATCGATTTATAAACAGAAGAGTTTTAATTAAATCAATCAATTTCCAACAATATTGGGCAATGATCCGAATGTTTGGCCTCTGGCAATATTGCAGCTCTACTCATTCTGGATTTTAAAGAACTGCTAACCATGTGATAATCAATCCTCCAACCTAAATTTTTTGCTCTTGCATTAGCTCTATAACTCCACCAACTGTAATTATGGGCTTCTTCATTAAAAGCTCTAAAAGAATCGATAAAACCAGATCCAATAAATTGAGTAACCCATTCTCTTTCTTCAGGTAAAAAACCCGAAGTTTTATTCTGTCGTTGCGGGTTATGAATATCGATGGGTTCGTGGCAGATGTTATAATCGCCGCTAATAATTAAATTGGGAATTTCTTTCTTTAATTTATCAATGTAATCTTGAAAATCACTGAGCCATTGTATTTTAAATGCTTGTCGAATATCTCCACTAGATCCCGAAGGCATGTAAACACTAATTACTGAATAGGTATCAAAGTCTAATCTTAATATTCTTCCTTCACTGTCATACTTTTCAATACCGCAGCCATATTCCACATGTTTAGGCTTTTCTTTGCTCCAGATTGATACCCCACTGTATCCTTTTTTTTCGGCTGGGTACCAATAGTGATTGTAATCTAAATCTTCTAATATGCCATCATCAATTTGCTCTGGGTTTGCTTTTATTTCTTGAATACATAAT
>CAYPJC010000155.1:2167-5777 GCA_964410855.1 uncultured Flavobacteriales bacterium
GATTGATGCGAATAGCTGCTCTTATTCCGTTTACATTGTATGAAATGATTCTAATCATAGCGTATCTAGGCTTAATCTTTAATTTTAAGGTGAAATTCCGATTATTTTATTGAAATTATTTCATGATTAGGTAGTTACTAAATCTTATTTTTCAACGTTATTCCTTTTCTAAAGAACGAAAAGTTTCCTTTTGAGAATTATTCTATTCATATGTTTCCTTTTTTTTATAAGCACTTTAAGTGCTCAGGGGCAAGAACTTTCTAATCTGCGAGAGAAACAAATGGTAGTTAGCTCTGATACCATGACTTTAGATACATTGAGTATCATTCCTGGCTCTGAAGTACTCAAGAATGAAGATGGTAGTTTAGTTAGCCTAAATGACTACATAGTCAATTATGCTCGTTCTGAAATTTATTTTAAGCCTAATCTGATAAATCAACAAATCACGTTCATTTATAGAGTTTTCCCTGTTCTTTTTTCGGCAAAATATTTTCATAAAAGTACAGATCAAATTGAACAGACCGATCCTGGACGTTATGATTACTTTACCATTAAAGAGGAAGAGGGCCAAGATGATATCTTCTTAATTAATGGATTAAATAAAAATGGTAGCATCTCACGTGGAATTAACTTTGGGAATAATCAAGATTTGTCGGTAAATTCTAACCTTGATTTGCAGCTTTCAGGACGAATCAGCGACAAAGTTAGCATTCAAGCAGCCATCAGTGATAATAATTTACCTATTCAACCTGAGGGTAACACTCAGCAGCTTCAAGAGTTTGATCAAGTATACATTAAGGTGTTTACAGATAAAACTACTCTTATAGCAGGAGATTTTACAATTTCCAGACCGGAGAGCTATTTTATGAACTTCAATAAAAGGGTTCAAGGAGGAGGATTTTCAACGTCCTTCATTACCAAAGAAGAAGTATATGAAGAAAACAATGGGATAGTTAGCACTTCTATAAATGCAGCAATCTCGAGAGGGAAATTTTCGAGAAATGTAATTGATGGGGTAGAAGGTAATCAAGGACCATATCGATTGATAGGAGCAGAAGGGGAAACTTTTATTGTTGTTATATCTGGAACAGAACGTGTTTTTGTCAATGGAAAACCTATGACCAGAGGGCAGGATAATGATTATGTAATTGACTACAATACATCAGAATTGACTTTTACTCCAAATCAAATTATAAATAAAGATTTGAGAATTGTGGTAGAATTTCAGTATACCGAGCAGAATTATGGGCGGTCTATTATTTTTTCAGAAAATAGTTATGAAAAGGAAAAGCTAAGCATAGACTTTAATGTTTATTCTGAGCAGGATAATAAAAATCAGCCTTTACAACAGGACCTTTCTGATTCTGAAAAAATGTTACTTGAAAATATTGGAGATGATTTGACCAAGGCTGTTGTGAGTGGCATTGATTCTTCAGGATTTCAGAATGATCAAGTGCGTTATGAATTAATAGACTCTCTTGGACAACAAATATTAGTCTTCTCAAAAGACCCTGATTTAGCCATCTATAGTGCTCGATTTTCAGATGTTGGAGAAGGTACCGGCAACTACATACAAATTCAAAGTGATGCGAATGGACGTGTTTTTGAGTGGAAGGCACCTATAAATGGTGTTCTCCAAGGGAGCTATGAGCCTGTTACAATTTTAATAACTCCAAAGCAACGGCAAATGTTTACCTTGGGGACTGAATACCGTTTTTCAAAAAGAACGAGATTATCTGTTGAAGGGGTATTGACAAACAGTGACTTGAATACATTTTCTAACATTGACAGTGATGATGATCAATCATATGGGTTTAAAGTAAATTTTGACCATAGTCAGCCTTTAAACTTCAGAGATAGTAATTCAATCACCAATTGGAATACAAAGGTTTTTTATGAGCAACGGGGGCGAAATTTTGAATTCATTGAGCGTTATCGAGATGTAGAATTTGAGCGTGATTGGAACATTAGCGATTTAGTATTAAATGGTAATGAATATATATCAAGGGTTGAAACTGGGATATCTCAAAAGAGAAACTTTTTAAATTACGAGTTTGGATCATTTATAAAGGGCCATGATTATGAAGGGATCAAAAATGGTTATCGAGCTAATTTCGAAAAGAAAGGATTCAGTTTAAAATCAAATGGTAGTTACTTAACTGCTGAAAGCTTAAATAATAGTGAGTTTTTAAGACATTATACGACTGTGTCTCAAAAGCTATTGGGGTTGAGGGTTGGTGCATATTTAGAACAGGAACAAATTCTATTCTATCAAGGTAAATCCGATAGTTTACAAGTCAATAGCTTTAATCGAATTATTTGGCGGTCATTTATTGAAATGGGGGATAGCACTACTGATACGTATTATCGTGGGAGTTATGGAGAAGTTTATGATTATTTCCCGCAAAACAATGAATTAGATTATTCAACCAAGAGTGAGAATTTCGAATTCGATTTTAGCAACTATAAAAACAGAAACAGTCGTTTAAGTGGAAAGGTGACTTATCGAAAATTGAGAATTATAAATGAAGATTTAACCAAAAATGAACCTGAAAACACTTTGTTGGGTAGAATTCAATACGATGCAAAAGCTTTTAAGGGATTTATAAGTTCCAATACCTTTTATCAGCTTGGTAGTGGATTAGAAAATAGGCGAGAATTTTCTTTTATAGAAGTGAATGATGGACAAGGAACACATGTTTGGATAGACTTTAATGATAACGGAATAAAAGAATTGAATGAATTTGAAATTGCAGGAGCCAATAATGCGTTTCAGGCAAACTATATTAAAGTATTTACTCCTACCAATGATTTTATTCGGGTTTTTAGTAATCAGTTTAACCAGATTTTGTTTCTTAAGCCAAATGCACTTTGGAGCGGCAGAAAAGGGATGAGAAAACTTGTCGGAAAGTTTTCGAATAAAACGGCCTATCGAGTTGAAAGACAAACTCAATCTGATGACGAAATTTATAATTCATTTAGCAATGATATTGAAGATAGTAGCTTAATAGGGATTAACTCATCTTTTTCAAATACCTTTTATTTTAATAGATTAAATCCAAAATTTGGGATGGAATTCTTTTACTTAAATAATGCAGGTAAAAGTCTTTTAACGAATGGTTTTGAAAGTCGGAAACTTATTCAAAGAGAATTTAGAAGTAGGTACAACATTTCTAGAATTTATTCGGTAGAAGCAAGATTCAATTTATCAGATAATGAAAATCGATCAGAGTTCTTTGATAATAGAAACTATACTGTTGAAACGAGCGAGTTTGAGCCCAAATTCATTTATCAGCCTTCAGTAAAGTTCAGACTTACTGTTTTAGGAATTTATGCAGAGAAATCAAACCTGCTTGGTCCAGAAAGATCATTTAATAGAACTGCCAGTCTCGAACTGCGATTTAATGAAGCAGGAAAAGGAACTTTTTCTTTACAATCAAGCTACATTGTCATTGATTACAATGCATCGCAAAACACCTCTTTGGCATTCGAGATGTTAGAAGGTTTAACAGTAGGGGGCAACATTACTTGGAATTTAACATGGCAAAGAAATCTTGGGAATAATCTGCAGCTCAGTTTAAATTATGGTGGAAGACAGTCTGAAGGCCTA
>CAYPJC010000156.1:0-5718 GCA_964410855.1 uncultured Flavobacteriales bacterium
TTTTCTAAAGCGCCAATGACAGTTAAGAATCATCCATACCTGGAAGAAAGTAAACATTTACATATCTAAAGAATAGAATATAATGATGGATTTGTTAATCATAGTTGCTGTAATTCTTGGAATAATTACTATATCCAAGATCGTAAGTGTATTGGATCTTGTTGGCAGAGCAAAAGGCGAAAACTCTTACAACATCACTGAACGTGAAAATCGTTTTCAAGCAAGACTAATGCCTGTTTTTTTAATTGCGTATTTCGCATTTATTATATGGCAATTAGTTGCGTGGGGAGATAGAATGCTTCCAGTTTCTGCTTCTGAGCATGGAGTAGTAATAGATCAATTAATGAATATTTCTTGGGCTGTAATTGCACCTGTGTTTGTAATTACCCATATTCTATTGTTTTATTTCGCTTGGAAATATGCCTATGATAAAAATAGAAAAGCACAATTTTTTGCACACAATAATAAATTGGAAATGTTATGGACGGCAATTCCAGCCTTGGTTCTTTTAATCCTTATTTTGTACGGACTTAGTATTTGGAATGATGTGATGGAACCAGTTACTGCTGAAGAAGATCCTGTTAAAATCGAGTTGTATGCTCGTCAGTTTGACTGGACTGCACGTTATCCAGGCGAAGATAATAAGTTTGGTGATGTCGATGTTAGATTCATAGAAGGAATCAATTTTTTAGGTATGGATTCTACTGACCAGAATGGTTGGGACGATAAATATGTGAAAGCAGAATTTCACTTACCAGTGGATAGACCAGTTCAGTTTTATTTTAGAGCACAAGATGTCATTCACAGTGCATTCATGCCACATTTTAGAGCACAAATGAATTGTGTTCCAGGTATGATTACTCAGTTCAATTTCATCCCGAATAAAACAACTGCCGAGATGAAGGAAATTACCGGCAATGATGAATTTACCTATTATTTGCTTTGTAACAAGATTTGTGGTGCTGCACACTACAATATGAAAATGGAAATTATTGTAGAAAGTCAAGAAGATTACAATCAATGGATTAGTGAACAAAAGGAATTTTTGGCAGTTGAAGGTGTAGAGAAAGCCGAGGATAAAGAAATGCCTTCTTCAGACGAATTGAAAACAGATACCACCCAAACTGAAAATGGAGAGACTAACCAACTTTCTGCATTAAAAAATTAGTTTAAGATTTAAAAAATTAGATAATGTCAGCAACAGCTCATCTTCCCAATAAAGACTTTTTGTTTAAGTACATTTTTAGTACTGATCACAAAATGATTGCAAAGCAGTTTTTTCTAACTGGCTCCATAATGGGCTTGATCGGAATGTTAATGTCAACTATTTTTCGATTACAGTTAGGCTATCCTGGTGAAAGTTTTCCATTCCTTGAATCTATCCTTGGTGGTTGGGCTCCTGATGGTATTTTAACACCAGATAAGTATATGGCATTGGTAACTATTCATGGGACAATCATGGTTTTCTTTTTACTTACTGCCGGATTGAGTGGAACATTTAGTAATCTTTTAATACCGCTTCAGTTAGGGGCGAGAGATATGGCTTCTGGGTTTATGAATTTATTATCCTATTGGTTCTTCTTTCTTTCTAGTTGTGTAATGATAGCATCTCTTTTTGTTGAAGGTGGTCCTGCTTCAGGAGGATGGACAATTTATCCTCCATTAAGTGCATTGCCTCAAGCAATGTCGGGTTCAGGCATGGGAATGACTCTTTGGATAATATCAATGGCAATATTTATTGTTTCTTCATTACTGGGAAGTTTGAACTACATTGTCACGGTATTTAATCTTCGTACAAAAGGGATGACAATGACAAGAATGCCACTTACCATTTGGGCCTTCTTAATTACAGCTGTGCTAGGGGTATTGTCATTTCCAGTTTTATTTTCTGCAGTTCTTCTACTATTTTTTGATAGAAGTTTCGGAACTAGCTTTTATTTATCTGATATTTATATTGCCGGAAGCGCTTTAGAGGTTGACGGTGGAAGCCCAATTTTGTATGAGCACTTATTTTGGTTCTTAGGTCATCCTGAGGTATATATTATTTTATTGCCTGCTTTAGGAATAACATCAGAAGTTGTAGCTACTAGCTCACGTAAGCCAATCTTTGGTTATAGAGCCATGATTGGATCAATTTTAGCAATTGCATTTATTTCATTCCTTGTTTGGGGACACCACATGTTCATTACTGGTATGAATCCTTTCTTGGGAGCTGTTTTTACTTTTACAACACTCTTAGTGGCAATTCCTTCAGCGGTTAAGGTATTTAATTACTTAACTACTTTGTGGAAGGGAAACATCACGTTCACACCAGCGATGCTATTTGCGATTGGATTAGTCTCTACTTTTATAACAGGCGGACTAACTGGAATCATATTAGGAGATTCAGCATTAGATATCAATGTGCATGATACCTATTTTGTGGTTGGACACTTCCATATTGTTATGGGCTTATCAGGCACATTTGGAATGATTAGTGGAATCTACCATTGGTTTCCAAAATTGTTTGGTAGAATGCTGGATAAGAATCTGGGATTCATACACTTTTGGACAACAATAGTTTCTGCTTATGGTGTATTCTTTCCTATGCATTTTTTAGGTCTGGCTGGAGTGCCAAGAAGATATTATGCCAATACTGAATTTCCAATGTTTGATGACATGTACGACATTAATGAGCTGATTACTGTTTTTGCTATAATAGCAGCGGCTTCGCAATTTGTATTTTTATTTAATGTATTCTATAGCATTTTTAGAGGTCCAAAAGCACCTCAGAATCCTTGGAAATCAACAACTCTTGAATGGACTGCTCCAGTTGAGCACCTTCATGGGAATTGGCCTGGCGAAATTCCTGAAGTTCATAGGTGGCCATATGATTATAGTAAAGTGGATGAAAATGGAGACTTTATTGGCGGTGAAGATTTTATTCCACAAACAGTACCTATGTATGAGGGAGAAGAAGACGGAGATTCACATTAAGTAATAAAAATTCAATTAAAATGTCCTTAAATTCGTAAGGACATTTTTTTTATGACCTATTTCAAGAAATTAATTTTATTTCTATTAATAATAGTTCCACCTTTTCATTCTTTTGCTCAAGAATTTGAGGAAGAACTTCGAGAAGCTATTCATAAAAGACCTACGCTGGAGGCTCGTTATGATTCAAGAAATTCATTTGTAAATCAAACTGGTGTTAGAGTATCTGGTTTTAAGCTTGGTGTGCAGTTTGACAATAAGTTGAGTTTTGGTTTGGGGTATAATTTTTTAAGCTCAAGCATAAAGAAAGATATAATTAGTGAGGGTAATCTTTATTATGTTGAACTTGAATTCAGATATTTCTCTCCTTATATAGAATATGTCTTTTATCGAGATAATAAATGGGAGTTATCAATTCCTGTTCAATTTGGGTTTGGGACTTCTTACTATGGCAATGAAAATGAAGCAGGCCCCGATAAGTTTAATGAAGGATTTATTATGACTTATGAGCCTGCAATTGCTTTTCAATATCGATTTTTGAAGTACTTTGGAGCTGGTTTTGGGGTTGGTTATCGCTTAATGGTAAAACCAAATAGACAAATTGATGAGAAGTTGACTTCACCGGTTTATATCTTTAAATTGAAATTGTATTTTCAAGACTTAATGAGGGATTTATAGGAGGATTAATTGTTTAGCTTTGAATTAAGAGTTAATTAGCTTATGACTGAGAATTTAGATACTGATAACGAGTCTTTTAGCCCTGAAGAGAAAGAGCTTGAAAGGGCATTAAGACCACTGGAATTTGATGACTTTACAGGACAGGAAAAACTTGTAGATAATTTAAAAATTTTTGTTGAAGCTGCCAAGCAAAGAGGGGAAGCTTTAGACCACGTTTTGTTGCATGGGCCTCCAGGGCTTGGAAAAACTACCTTAGCGAACATCATTGCTAACGAATTGCAAGTTTCTTTTAGAGTTACCTCAGGACCTGTTCTAGAAAAACCAGCTGACTTAGCAGGCTTGCTTACCAACTTGGAGGAAGGAGACGTGTTATTTATTGATGAGATACATCGACTAAGCCCAGTAGTTGAAGAATATCTATATTCAGCAATGGAGGATTATAAAATTGATATCATGATTGATTCAGGTCCTAATGCAAGAAGTGTTCAAATTAAATTGAACCCTTTTACTATGATTGGAGCAACTACAAGGGCTGGATTATTAACCGCACCATTAAGGGCAAGGTTTGGCATCAATTTAAGGTTGGAGTATTATGACAAAGACTTGCTAGCTATAATTGTCAAACGTTCTTCGGAAATTTTGAAGATTGAGATTGAAAATAAAGCGGCTATAGAAATTGCCGGTAGAAGTAGAGGTACTCCAAGAATAGTTAATTCATTACTAAGGAGGGTTAGAGATTTCGCTCAAATTAAAGGCGATGGTACAATAGATATAAAAATTGCCAACCTTGCTTTAGAAGCGCTGAATGTAGATAAATTTGGCCTAGATGAAATGGATAATAGGGTTTTAACTACAATAATCGACAAATTCAAAGGTGGACCGGTTGGTCTTACCACCATTGCAACAGCTGTTGGAGAGGAGGCAGGAACAATTGAGGAAGTGTATGAGCCCTTTTTGATTAAAGAAGGATTTATTAGCAGAACTCCAAGAGGCCGAGAAGCTACTGATTTGGCATATAAACATCTGGGAAGGAAGAATCACAAGAACGAAGGAACCTTATTCGAATAATATGTCTCTCTCAAACTCAGAGCTGATTAAGCTGAAGGCTAAAGAACTAGGGTTTGATTTTGTTGGCATTTCAAAAGCAAGAAGACTCAATGAGGATGCTGACCGCCTAGAAGCTTGGCTTAAAAATTCCAATAACGCTAATATGGGTTATATGGAAAATCATTTTGAAAAAAGAGTTGACCCAAGAAAATTAGTTGAGGGAGCCAAGTCTGTAGTTTCACTTCTATATAATTACCATACAAAAGATAGACAACTTGATCCGGAGGCCCCAAAGATTGCAAAATATGCGTTTGGAGAGGATTACCACTTTGTAATTAGGGAAAAGTTAAATCAACTTTTAGATTACATTCAGACTGTTATAGGTGAGGTTGACGGAAGAGGCTTTGTTGATTCAGCACCCATATTAGATAGAGCATGGGCTAGAGAAAGTGGCATGGGTTGGATTGGGAAAAACAGCATGCTTATCAATAAGCAACAAGGATCTGACTTCTTTATTGCAGAACTGATTTTAGATTTAGAATTAGAATATGACCATCCTATAAAAGATTACTGTGGCACATGCACCAAGTGTATAGATTCTTGTCCAACTGACGCTATACTCCCTAATCGACAGATAGATTCTAAAAAATGTATTTCATATTTAACAATAGAGTTAAAAGAGGAGATAATTCCCAAGGAATTTGAGGGCAAAATGGAAGGCTGGGCTTTTGGATGTGACATTTGTCAAGACGTGTGCCCTTGGAATAAATTTGGAATTCAAAATAATGAATCAAGATTTCAAGCTAGTCCTGATTTATTAAAGATGACTAAAGACGAATGGGAAGAGTTACGAGAAGATACGTTTAAAAATATTTTTAAAAACTCGCCAATAAAACGAGCGAAGTTTTCAGGTTTAAAAAGAAATATAGAATTCTTAAAGAAGCACTAAGATTTACACCATAGTTTCAAATGCTTCTTGAATAACGTCCTTATAAATGTGACCAAAAGTTGCAAGACACC
>CAYPJC010000157.1:0-4795 GCA_964410855.1 uncultured Flavobacteriales bacterium
AAAGTCATGCGATTCAAATGAATTATGTCCACCAGGACAAACCATATATATTGAACCTCATTGATACGCCTGGCCATGTAGATTTTTCTTATGAAGTTTCTCGCTCTATTGCTGCTTGTGAAGGAGCTTTATTGATAGTAGATGCGGCGCAAGGGATTCAAGCCCAAACCATTTCTAATTTATACTTGGCTTTGGAGCATGATTTAAAAATCATTCCAATTTTAAATAAAATTGATTTACCTAGTGCCATGCCAGAAGAGGTAAAAGATCAAATTGTTGACTTAATTGGCTGTGATAGAGAGGATATTTTATCTGCTAGTGGAAAAACGGGACAGGGAGTTGGCGAAATTTTAGAGGCAATCGTAAATCGTGTACCTGCTCCGCTTGGAGACCCAAACGCCCCTTTGCAGGCTTTAATTTTTGATTCTGTTTATGATTCATACAGAGGGATTTATGCTTATTTTAAAATAATAAATGGACAAATAAAAAAAGGAGACAAAGTAAAATTTGTTAATACTGGTAAGCAGTATCAAGCAGATGAAGTAGGTGTTTTGAAATTAAAAAAAGAGCCCAGAAAAGTTTTAAAAACAGGTGATGTAGGTTATATCGTTTCTGGAATTAAAACGGCAAGTGAAGTAAAAGTAGGAGATACTTTGACTACCGTTGAAAATCCTTGTTCTTCTTCTATTCAAGGGTTTGAGAATGTGAAACCAATGGTATTTGCAGGAATGTACCCAGTTGATACTGAAGAGTATGAAGAATTGCGTGATGCTATGGAGCGCTTGCAATTGAATGATGCTTCTCTAACTTTTGAGCCTGAATCTTCAGCGGCTCTAGGCTTTGGTTTTCGTTGTGGTTTTTTAGGAATGCTTCATATGGAGATTATCCAAGAAAGGCTAGAGCGGGAGTTCGATATGACAGTTATTACCACTGTTCCTAACGTTTCTTATCATGCATTCTTGGTAAAAAACCCCGATCAAATGGTATTGATAAATAATCCGTCCGACCTTCCTGAAACAACATTGTTGGATAGAGTAGAAGAACCATTTATTAAAGCTCAAATCATTACAAAATCTGATTATGTTGGGCCAATAATGAATCTTTGTATTAATAAACGAGGAGAGCTTCAAAACCAAGTTTACCTGACTACAGATCGAGTTGAACTTACTTTTCATATTCCTTTAGCAGAAATTGTTTTCGACTTTTATGATCGACTAAAAACTATCTCGAAAGGTTATGCCTCTTTTGATTATCACCCTTTGGCCTACCAGGAGTCCACTTTAGTGAAAATGGATCTGCTTCTTAACGGAGATCAAGTTGATGCTTTGTCTGCATTAATACACAAAGACAAGGCTTACGATTTGGGAAAACGAATTTGCATTAAATTAAAAGAATTACTTCCACGTCAGCAATTTGATATAGCCATACAGGCTGCCATAGGAGCAAAAATTATTTCAAGAGAAACAGTAAAGGCGTTGAGAAAAGATGTTACTGCAAAATGCTACGGTGGAGATATTAGTAGGAAAAGAAAATTGCTTGAAAAACAGAAAAAAGGAAAAAAACGAATGCGTCAGATAGGGAATGTTGAAGTTCCTCAAGATGCTTTCCTTGCAGTCTTAAAATTGGACGATTAACTAGGGCTTGCTGAAAAGCGTTTAAGCTACTATTGTTTAGTGCGTTACGATTGTATTTATCGGCATAAGCACCGATCGGCAGGGATTTTAGTACAAAAACACTTCTATCATTGCATTTACAAGCCATAATGGTACAATAGGTTAGCTAGTCAGATGCACATTATATTTTCCATTTGCTTCAGTTCGAGGTGTATTTACACATCTTCACTTTGCAAATAAAAAATCTAACGCACTTCTGCCTTTTTCAGCAAGCCCTAAACTATTGCGTTATTCAATTATAATTGTCCTTCCTTTACTGTGGCTTGAAAATTCGGGAGCATACTGACATTGAATAGTACTTATTCCGTTTGAAAATTCACCTAATTGACTAGCTCTAAGGGTGTACTCAAATACATAAACGCCTTTATTCAAATAGTCTATGAAAAAGTTAGTTGATGCATCTTTTGTGCTTTCATAATAACCTAAGCCATCTTGGTATTTGTATTGAGATAAGACATTAACTGGTTCAAATGAAGCCGCTCTCATGTCTTTCAAATGAACAAACTCAAGATTCCGATCACTTTCAATTTGTATTCTCACTTTAATTTTATCGCCTATTTTTATAGTTGTGGCGTCAATGGGCTCCATTACTTCACCTTTAGAAGAGTTGCTTATCTTAAAGAGTGTTTTGGTAAGCCTAAGTTCTTCAGTTCCTGAATTCGTAATTTTTTCCAGCTCTTGATAATATTGCCAGTAAGCCGCCCCCCAAGCAATTCCATCATCCTTTTTTTCAATTTTGATTAATCCCATTGATGGGTTTACTAATTCTTTGGGCCACCTTTTCTTAAAATATCCTGTACCTGCCTCAGTAGAATTTGCACTTAATTCAATTTGCTCTGTACCTAAAGTTATTGCAGTATTTACTTCAGTAGAGAGTAAATTAAAGTCATCAAGCAGTAAAGCGTAACAAGCAGATGCTGTAGATTTTGAATTGCTCCAAGCTTGTGTTTGTTTTTGCTTGAGTAACCAAATTTTTAAATTATCAAGTATTTCCTGATTAGAACCCGATTCTTTAAAAAACTCAATCAGTAAAGCCTGCGTTTCAATTGCTGCCTGATACCAATAATAACCACCAGTATTGTTTTTCCAATACATTCCCATTTCTTCATCAACAATAGCATTGTCGGCAAGGGAGAGCAGTATTTGTGATGGGATAGGACTTTCAGGGATAATTCGATGTAAAGCGAGTCCAATTAATCCTTGCTCATAAATGCCACGATTGAGCCAAAATTTTTGAGCTTGATTGATATAATATTCATAGCTTTTATCGTTGTTGGCTAGAGGTATTTCTTGAAAAAAGCTTCGTGCATATAGGTAGTGAATTTGAATGTGACGAAGATGATTCTTGCTCAATTCGGATTTATTAGTAATCAGGTTTTGATAATCTTCCTCAATTCGTTGATCTAAATACTTTATTGCTTTTTTTAGAATGGTATGGAGTTTTTTGTCATCTTCTAGCTTTATGCCAAGCTTTCTCATGTGTCCCAGTCCTTCAACAATATATTGGGTGATGTATCTATTCTCTCTCATACCCTTGTACCAAGGCCAAGCACCGTTTGGAAGTTGTAATTGACTTAATTTATCGATTGCTGCCTTCTTTTCCATAGCCATTCGATTAAAATCAAACAATAAAGCAATTCGTTTTTTCTGTTCCGATTCGCTTTTTGCCAGCTTTAGCCAAGGGGTTTCTTCAATCAGAATAGATTTTAATTCTTGATTTTGCATAAGTTTAGAACTCAATTCAATAGAATTTGAAATTTTCCATTGGTCAAAAACGGCTTTAATTTGAGCTTGGCTATTTGCTATTTCAGAAGCCAAGCTATTGGCATATAATCTTGAAAATACTTGCTCAGAATTTTCATTTCCGTTATCATTTAGGTTAGGTAATGCTTGAATTGCATACCAAGCAGGGTTTGATGTAAACTCAATGGTAAAGCTTTCGTTTTCCAAAGTTTTATCTTGCCCAGATGCACGAAGTTTCTTAAAATCAAATGTCTTTGTTTCATTTCCTCTAATCCAAAGAGGCAAGCTTTCTGTAACCAAAATTCGATTGGGCAGCACAGCTATCGTTTTTTCTTCTCCATCACTAAATGACTCTGAATGAGCTTCAATTCTATATTTTATCGCCTTTAAGCCTTTCGGTATTTTTATTTTCCAACTAACTGTTGTATTTCCTTTACTATCAATGGTAAATTTTTGATCGGCAGAATTGGCCGAAAAGAGGTCAAGTTTGTTTTCGTTGATTGCATCGAAAAATTGCAATCTTGCATAGCCCGATAATGCCTTTTTACTTAGGTTATTGACTAGAGCAGAAAAAACCATTTGGTCTCCTTCTCTAAAAAACCGAGGACAATTAGACGTAATCATCAACTCTTTTTGAGTTTGTATGCTTTGCTCTAAAATTCCAATTTTTAAATCTTTTGTGTGAGCCAATGCTCTAAATTTCCATTGGGTAAGGGCGTCAGGCATGGTAAATTCAAAACTTATTTTTCCGCTGTCATTTGACTTAAGTTGAGGATAAAAGAAAACCGTTTCCCGAAAGTCGGAGCGAATCGGATTATTTGAATTTGATTTTTTGTTAGATCTTGGGTTCACTTTACCTTCTTCTGTCTTCGCTTCCTCATCTGCAAAATTGTCATCTAATTCATATTCAGTAGTCTCATTAAGCATAGTAACTTCTGCAGAACTCATGCTTTTAGCTAGCATAGGCTGTTGATTGTATCCATATCGACCATATCCAAGGCTTAATCCAAACCAATTTAAAGAAGGATATACTCGATATGGAGCAGCGGGAAAAGGAATTTGATTGTTATGAAATACTTGTGAAATATTGAGACTGAAACTATTATTACTTCCCATACTAAACGATGATTATTAGAATGGTATAGCTTCAAGGCCCAATCGTCTTGTTTAAATTGGTCGAGTGATTGGTCATACATTCCTGCCAATACCTCTGCTGCTGCAAATTTGCCTTCATTATCGGTTACGGTCAGTGTCCATTTTTCTTTACTTTTCGGCTCAACTAGTGTCCTGAATGTGCTGAGTTTTATATTCAATTTTTTGTTGGAAAAGGGTACTTTTACGTTGCTTGAAAACTTAATTAATCTATTGGAATGTATTCC
>CAYPJC010000157.1:4813-5702 GCA_964410855.1 uncultured Flavobacteriales bacterium
AAATTGAACGCTAAAGCCACCTCGAAAAGATTCCTTGATTGGAATATTAATTCTTTTTTGTTCATTATCTAGTATTATCCATTCTTGAGAAATGATTTTGTCTTTATAAATTACTTCGTATAGAACTTTTAAATTAGCCAGAGAAGAGCCAATCACAAAACTTGCACTATCTCCGGGCTCGCCTATCGTTTTTAGTGATTTAAATAAAGAAAATACTGGATAAGGAATGCTTGCTTTAGAGTCAAGCAATATAAACCGCTTTTTTAATTCAACTTTTTTGCCAAAATCATCTTGAGCCTCAACAATGAGTTCGTATGCTCCTGGTTTTAATTCACGGAACAGATTCAATTTTTTATTGCAAACAACCGCAGAATTACTAATTTCATAATCCCTCAAAAAGTCGTTGATATTGATTTGATGAGCATAATCTGGAAATCGTTTTTCCATTGTCGCTTCTTCTACAAAATTATAGTAAAGAACGTGGGTTAACGGCCGACAAGATGCCACAAATTGATCCACAATATTACCTGTAATGGTTGGAATGTCTGATGTACAAAGTAGGGCGAATTCTGTGTTCGGCTCATGCTTTCTAACCCAGTGCATGCCATGAATGACGTTGCCAATCATTGAGCCTTGGTCTGGTTCGTGGTGAACGGGTCGTTTGAAAGACATGCCTAAATCGCTGCCCAACCCGACGATGACAATATCTTCTACGATTTCGGATGCTTGGAGAGCGTCTATGACGCGTTCAAGCATGCAACGGCCGTTTATATCCAACAACGCCTTCGACTTACCTTGAGTATATTCATAAAGTGGGCTGTCTGGTTTCGGTAATCCGCCAGCAGTGACAACGCAGTGCATATTGTCTCCTTGAAATGTGCTGGGGAGC
>CAYPJC010000158.1:0-5662 GCA_964410855.1 uncultured Flavobacteriales bacterium
GCTTTTTAGTAGTAATCTTAGCTGTTCTTGGCCCCTTAAGACCTTGGATTATTCAACAAATTATCGATAAAGAAGTCGCAACTTCAAATACTGAAGGAGTATTGACTTTAACTTTGATATTAATCGGTATTTTAATAGTAGAAGCAGTCGTTCAGTTTTATCAGACTTATTTAGCAAATTGGCTCGGACAAACGATTATTAAAGACCTGAGAGTTCAGCTTTATCGCCACATTTTGTCCTTTAAGCTTAAGTATTTTGATCGGACGGCGATTGGAACATTGGTTACAAGAAATGTATCTGATATTGAAACCATTTCAAATATATTTGCTCAGGGAATACTCGTAATCTTTGGAGATATTCTGAAGCTAATAGCGGTGATTGCATTTATGTTTTATACCGACTGGTTACTGACTCTGATTACCCTAATTCCTATCCCTATTTTAATTGTTGCAACAACGATATTTAAAAAGGTTATTAAAAAGGCATTTCAAGAAGTAAGAACTCAAGTATCTAGGTTGAATGCCTTTGTACAAGAGCGGGTTAGTGGTATGAAAATTATTCAAATTTTCAATAGAGAAGAGGTAGAGATGAGTCGATTTGAAAAGATGAATAAACTTCACAGAAACGCTCACATTCAAACAGTTTGGGCATATTCTATCTTTTTTCCGATTGTAGAAATGCTATCGGCATCCTCTTTGGCGCTTTTGGTTTGGTGGGGTACTAAAGGTGTTTTGTCTGGCTATAGCTCCTTAGGTAATTTAACTGCATTTATACTTTACATTTATATGCTTTACCGTCCTATTCGCCAACTTGCCGATCGTTTTAATACCCTGCAAATGGGCTTGGTTAGTTCTGAGCGTGTTTTTAAAGTGTTGGATACTGATTCAGTTATTGAAAACAATGGAACTATTGAGAAAAATTATTTTGAAGGAAACATAGAATTTAAAAATGTATGGTTTGCTTATGTTGATGAAGATTATGTTTTAAAAGATGTTAGTTTTAAAGCTAAAGCTGGAGAAACAATAGCTTTTGTTGGAGCAACGGGGTCTGGGAAGACCTCAACTATTAATTTGTTGGGCAGGTTTTATGAATTTCAGAAAGGGGAAATATTAGTTGATGGAGAACAAATTAGAGCATATGATTTAGAGAATCTAAGAAAGAATATGTCGGTAGTTCTTCAAGATGTATTTCTTTTCTCTGATACAATATTCAATAACATTACTTTAAATAGCACCGAGATTTCCGAAACAGAAGTAATAAATGCAGCTAAGAAAGTAGGAGCTCATGGCTTTATAAGTAAGCTTCCTGGCGGATATCATTATGATGTTAAAGAGAGAGGAGGAATGTTATCTGTAGGTCAACGTCAGTTAATTTCGTTTATAAGAGCGTATGTGCACAATCCGAGTATTCTAATTTTAGATGAAGCCACTTCTTCTATTGATACCGAATCAGAATTGATGATTCAGCGAGCAACGGATGTTTTAACAGAAGGTAGAACCTCCATTGTGATTGCTCATCGTCTTTCTACTATTCAAAAAGCTGATAAGATTATAGTGTTAGAATCAGGCAAAATTATTGAGTCTGGAACACATCAAGAACTTTTGGCAAAAGAAGGACATTACAAGAAATTGTTCGAACTTCAATTCAAAGATGATAAAGTAGCCTAAGTAATGTGTTTTCTTAATTTAATAGGAAAAATTAACCCTCAAGTTTCTCGTCTATGGGCTGAGCTCATACTTACATGATTGAAAATTATTCTTTTAACTTAGAATGTTTAATAATCAAGGACTGCTATTTGGCAATGCCCATAAAATAAATACGAATAAAAAGATTACTTTCATGCTTTCAATTAAAGAGATGAAAATGAAAAATTTAGGCTTAATTATAATTGTATTTCTGTTAGGATCAAAAACTTCTCAATCTCAATGTGTTCGAGATACATTGAATATTTTCAAGTTTACTGACAATCAAATCGACTATGAAGTTATAAAGGAAAATAAAACTTGGGCTGCCGCACAAGCTTGCGCTGTTGCACGGGGTGGACAATTGGTGCGAATTGATAGTTTAGAAGAACAAGACAGCATTTTTGCAAATTTAAATCGAGCAGGAATTGTAACAGCTAATACGATAGCCCCAGATGGAGGCGGAGCCGCTTATGTTTGGTTGGCCGGAAATGATACTTTAACAGAAGGTGATTGGGTGTGGGATAATCCCATTGGTTTAAATGCACAATTTTGGTTGGGTGCCAGAAGTGGAAGTGCAGTAGGGAATTTATACAACAATTGGGGCAATGAGCCGGATGACTTTCAAGGACAAGATGCCTTAGGGATTGCCTTAACAGCATGGCCTTTTGGTGTTGCTGGTGAATGGAACGACGTGGATGAAAATGATACCCTGTATTATATTATCGAATACCCAAGAAGTACAGGCATTAGAGATGAAATAACGAAAGAACAGGGATTCACTATTTATCCAAATCCTGCTCAGGATATTTTGAAATTAAAATGCCAATGTAAATTCAATGAAGCCGTTAATTATCAAGTAATTGATGTAAAAGGAGCGGTAGTTTTATCGGGAAGCTATATTTCAGAGATTAAGATTGGTCAATTAAATAAAGGAATGTATTGGCTTAAAATGGATGGGTTTGGAGCTATGGTCAGCTTTCAGAAATATTAAAAAGTCAATTCACCAATTCCTTGTCTAATTATTTTGGCCTCTCCCTGACTAAAGTCTACCACTGTCGATGCTTCATTATTTCCAAATCCCCCATCAACTACCAAGTCAACTAGGTTTTTGTACTTCTCATGAATTAACTCAGGATCTGTTGTATATTCAATTACTTCATCTTCATCATGAATTGATGTAGATATAATAGGACGTTCTAATAGTTGAACAATGGAGCGACAGATATTATTGTCTGGAACTCTTATGCCAAGTGTTTTCTTTTTGTTTTTGAATAATTTAGGAATACTGCTATTCGCTTCAAGAATAAAAGTAAACGGACCTGGCAAATTGCGTTTTAATACTTTGAATATGCTTGTATCAAACTGTCTGGTATATTCTGATATATGACTTAAATCATAGAAGACAAAAGAGAAGTCAGCTTTTTCAGCTTTAACTCCTTTGATTTTAGAAACTCTTTCAATTCCTAATCGGCTATTTATATCGCATCCCAAGGCATAAACCGTGTCAGTGGGGTATATTATAACTCCTCCGTCACGAAAACACTCTGCAACAAGCTTTAAATCCTTAGGATTAGTAGCCTCTTCATACAATTTTATAAGCATAAATTGCCTTATTTGTTTTTAGCGTGATCCGCTAAAAATTTCTCTAAACCTATATCTGTTAATGGGTGATTCATTAGAGCGATAATAGAGCTTAAAGGTCCAGTCATAACATCTGCACCAATTTTGGCGCAATCTATAATGTGCATTGGATGCCTAATAGATGCAGCTAAAATTTCAGTGTCGAAAAAATAATTATCATAGATAGTTCTTATCTCATCAATTAAAGCTAAACCATCTGTTGAAACATCATCCAATCTTCCCAAAAATGGAGAAACATAGGAAGCACCTGCTTTAGCAGCAACCAATGCTTGGCCTGCACTAAAAATTAAGGTGCAATTGGTTCGAATTCCTTTGTCACTAAAATATTTAATGGCTTTGATTCCTTCTTTAATCATAGGTACTTTAACCACAATCTGCTCATGCAGTGCAGCAAGGATTTCTCCTTCTTTTACCATACCCTCAAAGTCAGTAGAGATAACTTCTGCACTAACATCTCCATCAACGATGTTGCAAATATCAATGTAATGTTGAGTAACCGCTTTTTCGCCCTTAATCCCTTCTTTTGCCATTAATGATGGATTCGTAGTTACACCATCTAGTATTCCTAAGTCCTGTGCTTCTTTGATTTGAGCTAAGTTTGCGGTATCGATAAAAAATTTCATGAGTCAGTTTTTTGTTTATGCGAAATTAGTTAGGTGATTAGTGTTTACCAAATAAAGATTTGAACAGCTGTTTAAATCAACTTTTTATAATAATTCGACTTTAAAAGTCTTGAAAAAAAGGCACAAAAAATGGGTAAGCTACTTGCATCGCACCGCTACAACTATCTACCCTTGCTATCTTCCGATCCTGGGGGATTCAATAGGAGCTGGTCGTACAAGACTTACCCGAGGCAAAGATACATATTCATCAACAGTTTAACCAAATTTTAAATCAATTTAAATCACTTCCTTGTAAAGAGATTTTATATCTTTGTTTACTGTCAAATTTAAAAGATTACTATGGAAAATGAGAAACCTTCAAAATTAAAAAGTGCTTTAAATTTTGGGACTATATTGGGCTTTGCTTTAATGATATTAACGCTGGTTACATATATTTTTGAGATGTATGAGAATAAGTGGTTTGGTTCGCTAACATGGATTGTTCTAATTCTTGGAATCTATTTAGGTATCAAGAAATATAGAGACGAGGTTTTAGATGGGTTTATATCATATGGACAAGCTTTAGGATATGGTATATTGATCGCTTTTTTTGCTTCCATTATTGTTTCTTTTATCAACTATTTGTACTTGGGATATGTAGATGATGGATTCATAGTATATTCATTAGAAATGGCAGAAATGGGCATGTATGAGGCAGGAACGCCTGATGATGAAATAGAAGTAGCTATGGATATGACTAGGAAATTTATGTCACCAGGGATGTTATCAATTATTGGTGTTTTAGCAACTACATTCCTTGGCTTTTTAATTTCTTTAATCTTATCTGCGGTTTTGAAAAAAGATCCAGAAAATTTTGAAGACGTAAACTAATCTATCCCTTGAAAAAAGATATCTCCATTGTTATTCCTCTTTTTAATGAAGAAGAATCGCTTCCTGAATTATTCGCTTGGATAAAAAAAGTGATGAATGAAAAGAATTTCAGTTTTGAAGTCCTTTTTATTGATGATGGGAGTAAAGACGAGTCTTGGAAGGTGATTGAAGAACTTCAGGCTTCTAATGAAAGTGTAAAAGGGGTTAAGTTTAGACGTAATTACGGTAAATCTGCTGCTTTGAACGTAGGGTTTCACCACTCAAAAGGGCAGGTAGTAATTACCATGGATGCCGACTTGCAAGATAGTCCTGAAGAAATTCCTGAGCTTTATAAAATGATTACTGAGGATGGATTTGACCTAGTTTCTGGATGGAAAAAGAAACGTTATGACCCCATCAGTAAAACTATCCCAACTAAATTATTTAATTGGGCAACTAGGAAAATGACTGGAATTCATCTTCATGATTTTAATTGTGGCTTAAAAGCTTATAGTAATGAAGTTGTCAAGAATATTGAAGTTTATGGCGAAATGCATCGTTATATTCCGGCCATTGCTAAATGGGCAGGGTTTACTAAAATAGGAGAAAAAGTAGTTTCTCACCAAGAACGAAAGTACGGTGTAACAAAGTTTGGCCTGGAGCGATTTGTGAATGGATTTTTAGATTTATTGTCTATTAATTTTGTCGGAAAATTTGGCAAACGTCCAATGCACCTTTTTGGGTTGATAGGAACCTTAGTATTTTTCGGTGGGTTTGCAATGGCTGCAGATATTGGTATTGAAAATTTGTATAACCTGAGTATTAATGTTACTTCATGACTTATAACATAAATTCCACAATTTT
>CAYPJC010000159.1:0-5587 GCA_964410855.1 uncultured Flavobacteriales bacterium
ACTGACGTTATATTGTTCAGAGGCACGTTGTGCCATCTCTTTTCTCCGAGATGGCAAGATTACATTTAACCCAAAAGGCAGTTACACAAAATTATTTACAGTCTCTACTCAATCGATAGATGAAATTTCTTCCACACCAGCAATCTCAGCAAGCATCCCCATATAGTTTCCTAAATCAACTTGCAGAGTCTTCAGCTCATCTCTAAAAAGTGTGCATTGTTCAGGATCTTGAAATGCCCCCTCTTCTGAGGCTTTATGCCAACGAGCTGTGAAAGGTCTAATTACTTGATTCAAAATTATGATTGCGATTTTTGCAAAGCCTATTGAGTCTTTGCCATACCTTCTTAGTATATCTCTAGTTATGACAAAGAGGCTGTAAACGCTTTTCAAGGCGCTAGATTCCATGCCCGAATCATCATCCAGCGGCTGAGTAGCAATTCTAGTCAACAACTCTACATACATTTCCCAAGCCGCTTCAGAATCCTTAACTTGGGGTTCCCAGTCTGTCTGCAAGAATCCTAAATTAAGTTTTAATCCTGTCATATCCCAATTTTCAAACAGTTTTTGCATCTTCATAGTGAGGTACCTTCATGTATTTGAGAGGGGATGTTCATGAAATTTTCCCCGTAGCCTGATCAACCCTTTTCGATGCGGATAAGAAATTAAATGGATCACCTAGAACCAAGTTAAAATTTCTCTTATACTCATCTTCTATTCTATCAATAAATGCTGCTACATTATTATCACTCAGAAGTTTTTTACTGTGACCAATGTGATTTTTGTAGCCGATTGACTCTAGATTGACCACCGGTGCCGATGATCCAAAGTAATAAAAGTGTTCTGATATTAATACATTAGTAGAGGAGGTATCCCTGTCCAAATTTTCTAAATTACAAGTACCATCTGGATTGCTATGATGGGAATCTTCTTGAATCCAAACACCATCAGACTCTTGATGATAAATATTATCTCCGACCATCGTCACTAGGCCTCCATTTCTTATTGGTTTCTTTCTTTGAAAGCGAGCGTCAGACCAATAATCATTGAAAGTAATAATCTCAGATACCTTCAATAGATAAAGGCACTTTCCAGTTGCCTTGAGTCTTTTACCACCCACACCCATGATCCAATCACCCACTTGCGCATTATTTCTTATTTGAGGCTTACATGTTCCAAGAGTGCAATAGCCGTGAAACGGATTCGGTGCAAAACCAAAGTCTCGATCAACTACATAGACATAAAGATAATTAGTCATTGTGTTTAAGAACAGATTTCATGAGGACCATTTCGTCTTGGACTAGGGCTACCGTCAGGGTTTTGGGAAGCTGGAGTTCCATTAATTGCACCTATAATAGAATCCGAGTCCCAGCCAACTAGAGATGTCCTATATTTTTCCAAAGCCTCCGGCAGCTGAACTTTATCTTTAAGCCCGTACTCATAAACACCTACGATGTTTTTCCCTTGTTCTTTGGCTTGCTCGATCTCCCAATTCACCCACGGACGTGTATGCGTCTCTTTACCTACGAGAACAATAACCGTGCCTGCCCAAGTCATTTTCATTCTAAGCAATCTCTTGATAACCGAGTCTTTAACAAGTCCCTTATCTAATCTATCTTGGTTGGCCGGTTTTGCTCGAATAGAACTATTGCGTATTTCACATCCATTCTTACTGAGCAAGCTTGTCATCTTGTCGACTTGAGCATCATCTTTGTGATGATGACTAATAAATACGTTTTTTTTCTCGCTCATTTATTACTCCATGTAATGTAAAAGATCAGAGTCCTAAATCTGTAGACTTCTTTTTATTAGGCATGTTGGGTAACTTGCTTGCGTTATTGTCTTTCATATTAGGTATTGAATCCTCATGATTCAATGTAATATTATTTTGTCGGCTACTTTATCTAACTCACCTACTAAACTCTTAATTTCGTATCCAGCCACACCAACAACTAGAACAAGTAAAACTGAAGCTACTGTAATAACATAAGAAACTTTTTTATCAATATTATGTATATCTGTAGAAACTTTTTTATCAATATCATGTATATTTTTGTCGACTTCCTTTCTAAAATCACGAACACTATCAGAAATTGATTGTGGAGAAAAAACCGGACCATGAATCGGATTTACGATATCAAGTCCTAAATCAAGTGTTGGCTTCACGTTTTTTATTTTCTCTGAAGGTCGATCTAGATCTGCATACCAGATCAAAAATAGAGGCATTCCACGCTTAATCATTATTGGCATTGGTCCGGCGTTATATACCGAAAAAATCAGTCGTCCTTTATAACCCGGGTCAACGTGAAATCCAGAGACATTTACTAATCCTTTAAATTTTATTTTTGCCTTTATCGAAATAAAGGCAATAGCGTCATTGGGCACTTGAATTATTTCTTCCGTCAGCAAAAATGCAAACATCCCAGATGGAATATTAAAAGGTTCATTAAGTTCTAATGTTCTCTTTGTATTTTGATTTGGATTAGATTCATAGTGATCAGGCGTCACAAATATTTCCGGGCCAACATGCAATGTATACGATGCACAATCAATACCTTCATCTGCATCATACGAACTTGTTATGCAGTTATTTAGTTCTTCTTTAAGCTTCTCCCCACTCCAAAATGCCATTCTTATTTCCTTATTTTGTTAACCAAAGATTCCAAATATTGACTAGAGTTTTATTTTTACACAATTCAATTGATTCGTGCATTTCACTTTCCCAATCTCTTTTTTTTGCTGCATACGCACAAGTTATTAAAAATAAATTGTTATATGAAGTAGGCAGGGTTGAACCCGCAAGCAATATAAGATTATTAAACTTCTTCTTTGTCAAATTAGAATCAATAAGTGCTCCCAAATGACGATATATTTTATTAATAACTTCAATTGAATCGACTTTATTCAGCGCTAAAGAATCCATATTCGGAACTGGTTTACGATCTTTATTTAATGAATAATTGTCAAAGTCCTTAGAGTATGCATGAAGGCTATCACTAATTTGATAGTATGCGCCTAACTCCAAATTAAGCCATCCAGCTAATACTTCCTGAAGAGTTGTGAATTGAATGACATTATAAGGCATGCCAAGAAATACATCGTTACTTCGCATTACCTGTAACCACTCAAGCTTATTGTTGCGAATTTTTGGCATTGAACAAATATTACAAGGAATATCTGCATGGGCTGGTTCCCCATTGCTGTTTGGTAAATCAACTCTAGGATCCCATATCTGGATAATAACCTGCCGAGTATCTGGATTAGCTGATAATGCTTGATATGCAACTTCTAATTGATCCAAACCAAATTGTTTTCTAATCCTATACCCGTACGCACCATGGTATTTACCACCATTACCAGCAAACTTTGGTAAAGCCGGATTCCAAAAATTCATAAAAGCCGCATTATTGTCTCCATTTAATATCCAAAATATTTCAGCTATTGCGAAGGCTGGACTAATTGCCGGGGTGCGCGCAGTAATCCATCGCTGTCTAGGATCGGTGATTTGAATGCTAGCATGTAGTAACTCTTTACTTTCACCCAGCCGTGTCATCTGAGTAGCACTATTATCATCAATTAATGCATCAGCAGCCATTAACCAAACACTATCAGCATCCAGTGCACCAAAAGTATTAAACATTTACAGCTTTTCCTAAAGATATCTTATTATTTATATTCCATTTTGGAGGGTACCAAAGTTCGAGCTTATCCAAATTTATTTTAAATATTTGTTTAATTCGTGTTCTTTTAGTTTGTCCCTGTATTTCTGGGAATTTTACCCGCGCATATTTATCTGTTTCACAGAATATGTTTTGGCAATCTATCAATTGTAACTGTCTTCCCCACAGTGTTTTAAAATCAATATCTAGCCTTTCAAACTCTTTCTCTTGTATATCGGCCATCATTTTTATAGCATCTTCGGTGGAATATTCACCTAAGCTTGAGAAGCATTTTTTTACCCCATTCAGAGCACCAGGCCCAGGCATCACATAACTCATTTCAGAAAAATTAGTGATATTACTGTAATTTATGTCTGTTATAAATTGATACGCCAAGAAACTTCCAACCATAGGATAACCTATCAGAAGTTCATAGGCTTCCCTCATAGATCTGCTGTGAAATAATTTTTCTGGGAGATCATAATCCATCATCATTTGTATTAATTTTAAGTGTGCTTGGTGCTTTTTCCCAGAACCAAAGACTTTAGCCCCGGAGGCCATAATATACGCAGCAGAGTATATCCTCTTCCCTTCATTCATAGCGGTGCTTAAGACTGCGTTATACTCACTATAATTAAAGCTTTCAAATGAAATGTTCGTTATTTTTTCATTTAAAAGTTCCCATGTTTCTATTTTGTTAAATAACTTAAATAGGATAATTCTAAAAAATACTTCATTTGGATCTTGAGAACCTTTATATATCACATTCTTGATTAAATACTGACTAACTCTATCTGAAGCGCGATAAGCATTTGTAAACTTATGTTTTTGTAAAATTGGATCATCAGTCCAAGGGCCAAATTCATTATTAAGTCTTTTAAAAAACATATTCTGTCTTTCAGCTGCTAAATACCAATATGAGTCATAGACGATTGACGGTGTTGGCTTGATCATTATTCTAGCGGTTACCATTACTTCCTCCCCTCTCTCGCTTTAAACACCTGTTCACTGCTCATAGAATGTCCTTGTAATATCAAGATCCTGATTGTTGTTTCCTTATAGGGAGTTTACGATCATTAGCTGTATTTGGGTAGATGAGCAATACCTATAAAAATTCCAGCGGAATTATTTACACGCAAAATGTCTACACTGTGTCTACATAATAATAAAAACAATGCTGAGGCTTGATTACATATGGTGGGCCTGCAGGGACTTGAACCCCGGACAAAGGGATTAAGAGTACTTCTTATAGATTTACTTACCATTGCTATCCAGTATTTAATGAAAAATACGACAATTAATCACCCGTACGTTCAAATAATTCTCCCACCTCACAATTAAACAATTCACAAAGTTTTTCTATTGTTTCCAAATCTACTCGTGTTGCAGTTTCTTTATATAAAAGAGTAATAGTATTGCGGTGTAAACCCGTTTCACGTGCTACATCTATAACTTTCAACTTATGCTCCCCCATTAATCGGGACAGATGGCATCGGATCATACCCAAAAACTCCTTCAAAACAAATAAATGTCACCCTAAATGACAAAAAGCGTTTACAAATGATATTTATCATGTTTAAATGTCATTCAAGGTGACATTTGTTCATCTTACTTCACTTTCATCAATCTTAACTGAAATGGTTAAAGGAATAAAGAAATGAATCAAACATATCTAACAACTGAAGAATTATCTGAATTAATTAAATATGATCCTCGCACTATTCGAGATCGATTGAAAGACTCAGTACTATTAGAAGGACGTCATTATTTTCGACCATTTGGAGGCCGTAAAATACTCTATATTTGGGAAGCTATTGAAGCAGACATGATAAAACCTATGAAAGATAGTCTGCTATCTATTCCAATGGCTAATGGCGGTGCTTGTCATGGGTAGTATTAATATCCGACCAGATTCGGGAAAACTATTTTTT
>CAYPJC010000160.1:0-5584 GCA_964410855.1 uncultured Flavobacteriales bacterium
AAATGCTGCGAATCGAGTCATCGAAAACAATAAAGACCAACTTGAAAAAGAAGTATGGACAGACAACGTTGAAGGAGCAAAAATAAAAGTTAGTCGGACCTTAACAGATAATGAAGAAGGCAATCTAGTAGCTAATAGCATTATTGAAACTAAGCATAATCAACAAGCCTTAAATAATCATTTTGCTATCTTATACAGAACCAATGCTCAATCTAGAGCAATGGAGGAAGCCTTAAGAAAAAAGGATGTACCGTATAGAATATTTGGTGGTTTATCATTTTACCAAAGAAAAGAAATTAAGGATTTAATAGCCTATTGTCGATTAGTTATTAACCCAAATGATGAAGAGGCACTGAAAAGAGTTATAAATTATCCGGCACGTGGAATTGGAAAAACAAGCTTAGATAAAATCTCTTTTGCTGCTAATGATCAAGAGATCAGTATGTGGAAAATGTTACATGCCTCTCAGTTAAAAGAGTTAGACATAAACGCAGGTGCAAAAGCAAAGATTAGTCATTTCGTTGATATGATTAAAAATTTCCAAATTCTGGAAAAAAAGAAAAACGCCTTTGAACTAGTAGAAGAAATTGCGAAAACAACTGCCATTCTAAATGATCTATTTTCTGACAAAACTCCTGAAGGGATTGCACGTTATGACAATATTCAAGAATTGTTAAACGGAATTAAAGAATTTGTTGAAGACGACACAGCTGAAAACAATAAAGATGCTCCTGAAGGTCAAGAAAAATCCTTATCAGTATTTCTGCAAGATATTGCATTATTAACTGATGCTGACAATGATGATCCAACAGATAACAATAGAGTATCATTAATGACCATTCATGCATCGAAAGGCCTTGAATTTCCTTATGTTTTCATTGTGGGAATGGAAGAGAATTTATTCCCATCTCAGATGTCTTTATCATCAAGACCTGATTTAGAAGAAGAAAGAAGACTATTTTACGTAGCTTTGACCCGAGCTGAGAAAGAGGTTCAACTGACATATTCTGCCAGTAGATACCGATGGGGGAATCTAATATACTGTGAACCAAGTCGTTTCATTGAAGAAATAGACAAAGACTATTTAGAATATGATAGTCCAAATGAAAATGAATCACCTTTTAAAGAAGACAAGTCATCTTATTTTACTCAGCGAGGCAATAATTTTAAAAGCAATTTAAAAAAAGGAATGTCAAAAGTGGCAAAAAAAGATCCTGTTATTCCAACAAAAATAATACCACCTCATAAAAAGATGGTGAGCATAGATGATGCGAAACGAAAAGTTGACCCATCATTTGCCGTAGCTGCTAGCAAGATTGAAAAAGGATTAAGGGTTGAACACCTGCGATTTGGAAAAGGTGAGGTAAGCGATATTGAAGGTGTTGAACCTAACCGAAAAGCGACCATCATTTTTGACAAAGCGGGTGAAAAACAACTTCTTCTCAAATTCGCAAAACTTAGAATACTAAAAATCAAGTAGGTTCTCTACTTCGAATATTAAACAATACATGAATTACAATACGAGTCGATCAAAAATGATTATTCCTGAATATGGAAGACATATTCAAGATTTAATTGATCACGCAACTAAATTAGAAGATAGAAAGGAAAGAAATGAAATGGTTTTGGCCATTGTAGATGTTATGGGACATCTAAACCCTCATTTAAGAGATGTTTCTGACTTTACACATAAGCTTTGGGATCACGTTTTGATCATGTCAGACTTTAAACTTGACGTTGATTCTCCTTACTCAAAACCAGAAAGAGAACATTTTACTTCAAAGCCAAGAAAAATGGCATACCCTGAGGACAATATTCGCTTTAAGCATTATGGAAAAGGGACTGAAAAGTTAATTGAGAAGGCAGTTGAAATGGAAGAAGGCGAAAAAAAAGAAGCCTTGATTGAATCTATTGCTAACCTAATGAAGAAACATTACCTGAGTTGGAGTAGAAATTCGGTTGATGACAAACAAATCATTTCAGATATTAAAAGGATTTCTAGGGGAAATCTAGTTGTTTCTGAAGACATTGAATTAATTGCTACAAAAGAAATTGCCACAAGAAACACCAATAACAATACGAAAGTAGCGTCTAACAAAGGTGGCCGAAAGAAAGGCAAACGTCCTTTTAAGACTAAGAAAAAATACTAAAGCACTACAAGTAAACATGGGATCATTTGAAATTGAAGGAGGCCTTAAGTTAAAAGGCGACCTTACTCCACAAGGGGCAAAAAACGAAGCATTGCAAATATTATGTGCTGTTTTATTAACCCCAGAAAAAGTGGTAATCAAAAATATTCCCGATATCATTGACGTCAATAAGCTTATTGACCTGCTTCGTGATTTAGGTGTTAAGGTCGAAAAGCTAGACGGAACCACCTACTCCTTTCAAGCAGATGATGTAAACATTGAATACCTAAACACCCAAGAGTTTAAAAAGAAAGGATCAGGCCTACGCGGTTCTGTTATGATTCTTGGGCCACTCCTTTCTAGGTTTGGAAAAGGCTATATCCCTAAACCTGGTGGAGATAAAATAGGTAGAAGGCGTTTAGACACTCACTTCATTGGATTTCAAAAACTAGGTGCTAAGTTCATTTACAACAAAGAAAATAATTTCTATAAAGTAGAAGCTAGTAATCTAAAAGGCTGCTACATGCTTTTAGATGAAGCATCAGTTACTGGTACGGCTAACATTATTATGGCTGCAGTTTTAGCTAAAGGAACTACAAGCATTTATTATGCGGCCTGCGAACCATACATTCAACAGCTCTGCAAAATGCTCAACAGCATGGGAGCAAAAATTGGTGGAATTAGTTCAAACTTAATTACCATCGAAGGAGTAGAATATTTGACGGGCTGCGAACATCGCATTCTTCCGGATATGATTGAAATTGGAAGCTTCATTGGCTTAGCAGCCATGACCGAATCAGAGATTACCATTAAAAATGTTTCATACCCTGATTTAGGCGTTATTCCTGATACATTTAAAAAACTGGGAATTCAAATGGAATTAAGAGGTGATGATCTCTATATTCCTTCGCAAGCTCATTATGAGATTGAAACTTTTATTGATGGCTCTATTATGACTATCTCTGATGCACCTTGGCCTGGATTCACACCAGATTTACTAAGCATTATTTTGGTGGTTGCTACTCAGGCAAAAGGATCGGTATTGGTTCATCAAAAGATGTTTGAAAGCCGGCTTTTCTTTGTGGATAAATTAATCGATATGGGCGCTCAAATTATTCTATGCGATCCACACAGAGCAACAGTTATTGGTATGGACAAACAAACAAAATTAAGAGGCATACAAATGACTTCACCTGATATACGAGCAGGAGTCTCCTTGTTAATTGCAGCTATGTCAGCAAAAGGAAAAAGCGTAATCCATAACATCGAACAAATTGATCGAGGATATGGAAAAATTGATGAGCGATTAAATGCCTTGGGAGCCAATATTAAAAGGATTTAACATTATTTGCATAATAAAAGACAGAATTTCTCGATAGAAAAGTTAAACTTTGACTTTATGAAAACAAAACATCAATTATCTATTTCTCTAGCCATTGTATTTTTAACCCTGGCTAGTTTTTCTTTAATCAATAGCACTGAAAATTCATCAAGCAATTCTATTGCTGAAGCAAAAGTTGGATTAAACATTGGCGACAAAGCTCCGGAGCTTAAATATCAAGATCCAAATGGAAAAATGATTTCGCTATCTAGTCTAAAGGGTCAAATGGTACTTATTGATTTTTGGGCAAGTTGGTGCGGTCCATGCAGGAGAGAGAATCCAAATATAGTAAAGACCTACAAGAAATTTAAAGATGAAAATTTTGAAAATGGAAAAGGCTTTACGGTTTACAGCCTATCATTGGATAAGTCTAAAGGCGCTTGGCAAAATGCAATTATGCAAGATAAACTTTCATGGCCAAATCATGTGAGTGATTTAAAGGCTTGGGGCGCAGAAGGAGCGAAAATATACAGTATAAGAGGAATTCCTATGGCCTATTTAATTGATGGTAATGGAATTATCGTTGGCAAAGGAAACTCGATTCGTGGAGGAGGCTTGGCAGCTTTGCTAACTAATTTGAAAAAGTAAATCCCTTTATTTGTACTTCAATTTTAAGTAGCCGAATCTGGCAATAACTACTTAGTTGTCTTAAAAACTAAATCAAATACCTCTACATCATAATCTTCACCACTGTAAAACACTGAGGCAATTCTGTTAGGATGTAATTCTTGCATCAAATAGATTTGTAGGTCTGTAATATTTAAGATTCCCTCTTTCTTTTCTATACGCTTTAAATCAATCGCTCCTTTAGCTCTTGTTTTCTTTTCTAACATCCCCTTTATTTTATCTTTAGGAGCGTTAGTCAAAATCAACTTAAAATCTGCATCAGGGTAAAATCCCTTTTCAAAGTGATAGAGAAAATAATAGTTATTCACTCCCATATCAAACAATTCAGGCAATAACAACATTTCGAACTCTTCTCGGTTGTCTTGTATGTCAAAATCATTCACTTCTTGTTCCGAAAGTTGAGCTTTTGCAGATTGAGCCATTGAAAAGCTTAAGGTGAAGAGCAATATAAATTGGATAGCAACTTTCATCTTCTAAAAATAACGAAAGGTTTACAAAAAATGAGTATAGTCAATTAGCCCAATATACTTTTCATTTTCTTCAACGGGTGCAATTTTTATATTATAATTATACATTAATCTCAGCACATACTTAATGTTTAGATGAGCAGGGATTGAAAACACGGGTTTGGTCATAATTTCATACACACTAACTTCGTCAACGGTTTTGTTTGGAATTATTACGCCTTCTATTATATCATCCACGGTTATTATTCCATTGGCATCAGCATTATTTCTTTTCTGAATAATAAGTGCTTGAACATTTTTCTCTTTCATTAATTGAATAGCATCTTTAACACTTGCTAATCCATCAATGTAGAATAGCCTCTTTGATACTATATCTTTTGCTTTCTTAAAAGTTTCCATTGTCTTAAATTTATAAATGTTCTGTATTGAGATTTTCTCTTATTTTTTTTATTTGTTTTGATAAGCCTGCAACGTTATCTAACTTTAATGAAATCAAAATTCCGTTGCCTGGTTTTTCAATATTACATTCTTCCGAAACAGATTTTATTATCTTTTTGGTATGGTGCTCTTCAACTACAAAAAGAATCACATCGGTTTTATCTTGAATAGATAAGCCTAGAAAATTAGCTGGTTCTAAGCCGCTACCTTTACCTTGAATAATTACATCGCCTGTTGCGCCATATTTTTTAGCTGTTTTAACAACTTTTTCAGTAACGCTTGGGTCAAAAAACCCTAAAATTAAGTCAAATCTCATATTATTACTTTTTAAATTTATAAATATATTTCATTAAGTCTGTTATTTGTGCATAGCCCAAAACTGTAATCACAGGAAAAACACTGGCTAATGCAATCAAACCAAATCCGTCTAAAGCAGGATTTCGGCCAGGGATAACTGATGCAAGACCTAATCCTAGAGCAGCCACAATAGGAACTGTTACGGTTGAAGTAGTAACGCCACCTGAATCATAAGCCAAGGCCAC
>CAYPJC010000161.1:0-5561 GCA_964410855.1 uncultured Flavobacteriales bacterium
CAAAATCTGCTTGCAGATTTTTAGAAAAAGAACAATTTAAAAAGCTGCTTCGCAGCTTTTGTTATTTAGTAAATTGAAAATGCTATTTTTATCTAACTCACAACGGCACCATACAAGGTACGTTGGCAAACATAAAATAAAAAAGCCCAGAACAATGTCTGGGCTAAGTTTCATTAAAGTGGTACGCTAAACAATGTTAGTCGCACACTATGATACAAATTTAAGTATAATTTTTGAATCCTATCTAAAATGAATATACCCTATCTCATGCTCAATAATTTTCTCAATCTCAAGATTAGTAGAAAACTTAGCAAATAATATGTTGAGTTTTTCATGAAGTTCTTTTTTCCTATTCAAACTAATTTTTCCTACGAAATAAGAAAGTAGTCTAAATTGACTGTCAAAATTCTTCGGCACTCTTTCATTGTAGTTAACACCTTCAATATAAGGCAAAGTATTATTTCCTCGATAATCAAATAAAACACTCCCATGAGAGCATGCGTTTCGTAAATCAATCAAACTTCGAATTGCAGTTCTGAAATGATTAGTTCTTATCACTTCTGGGTACTCCTCTATAACATTCTTTCTATCCTTATCATAATTGAGAGCTTGAAATAGACCCAATGCTTGACCAAAATCAAAAAATTCAATCGTTTTCCATGCAGGAGCATAATCATCTTCAGTATATTTTTCATGATGATTTTTTATTGGTTTATTCCAAAATTTTACATTCTTATAAATTTTTTCATCAAACTTCTCAATATATTCTTGACTTACTACTTCGGGATCATTAAACCAAAAAGGATTGTCTTTATATCGTCTGGATAATCTATAAATGAGTTTTGATCTAAAATTTATCTCAGTTCTATGAAGGAATCTAAGCAGAAGAAGCCTTAATTCATAGTTTAAATAATACAACTCAATTATAGTTGAGAATTTGGTTCCCTCTTTGAATCTATGATCGGTTTCAGCTGACTCCTCATCATACTTTAAATCAAAACTTCTCCAATAGAAACCTAATCTATAATAACCAATGTCTCCAAGAATATCTTTTATTTTTCGAATATGATAGTCCAACTCCATTCCTCTTTCTTGAAGAATCGTGATTTGCTCATCGATAGTCGCAGACTTCTTCTCATTTTTCATTTTGTTAAATTATAAATTCTAGTTAAAAGAAAAAACGATTTGCCAACAATCTGTATAGTGCATTGTGGTTAAGGCAGATTTACAAATTGAGTGGAATTTTACAAGCTCGCAAAATCCGCTAGCGGATTTTTTAAAGGGCAAAGAAACAAAACCACAAAGCGGTTATTGCTTGGTGCTAAATTGAAATGGTATCTTTATCTAATCCACAACGACACCATACAGGGGACGTCAGACTGTCTAAAAAGCTCCGTATAATTTAAAAAATAGATTATAATTTCAAAAGTTGAATCAAATTAGTTTCGGTGATAACATAAGTATGTGAGATGCTTGTTATTAGGTTGATATTGTTAGGATGTTAAATCAATGTTTAAAAAACTTGCAAAAAGGAGGTGCCAGTGCGAGATAAGTATTATTTTTGCAGCCGAAATTTGAATCGACTTTAAATTATGTCAAAAGTGCTTAAAATTAAAAGGGGAGCGGACATTAAGCTTGTTGGAGAAGCTGAAAAAATTTTAACTGACTCGCCTAAATCAGATGCTTTCGCAGTAAAACCAACTGATTTTGAAGGAATTACTGCTAAAGTAGCAGTAAAACCTGGAGATGAGGTGAAGGCAGGAACCACGCTTTTTTACGATAAAGATAATGAGAAAGTGAAATTTTCATCACCGGTAAGTGGTGAGGTTGTTGAAGTGAAAAGAGGGGAGAAGAGAAAGCTTTTAGAAATTATCGTTGTTGCAGATAAAGAGATTCGCTACGTAGATTTTAAAGCAGAGGATCCAAATACACTCAATAGGGGTCAAGTAATTGAAAAATTAACTGCTAGCGGAGTTTGGCCTTTTATTAAACAAAGACCTTACGATGTAATCGCCAATCCAAACGATAAGCCTAGAGCAATTTTTATTTCAGCATTTGATTCGGCTCCTTTGGCACCTGACAATGATTTTATTTTGCACAGCCAAGGTTCTATTTTTCAAAAGGGGATTGACGCTCTGGTAAAACTTACTGAAGGAAAAGTTCATTTGACTGTTCATGGAACTGCAAAAGCAGATGAGGTTTTCTTGCAAGCAAAAAATGTTGAGCTACATTATTTAAGTGGACCGCATCCAGCAGGTAATGTTGGAGTTCAAATTCATCATATAGCTCCTATAAATAAGGGAGAAACAGTATGGACTTTGAAACCTCAAGATGTAATAACCATTGGAAGGCTTTTCGAAACTGGAACGTTTGACGCAAGCAGAGTTATTGCATTATGCGGATCTCAAGTGAAAGGCCCTAAGTATTACAGATCAATGTTGGGAGCAAATACAAAGGCTCTCTTTGAAGCTTATACCAAAGGAGATAATAACCGATTTATTAGCGGAAATGTCTTAACGGGTACAAAAATTGAGAAAGACGGGTTCTTAGGTTACTACGATTATCAATTAACAGTTATTCCTGAAGGCGGAGAGCCCCAAATGTTTGGATGGATAACACCAAATCCTAGTAAATTTAGCATGTCTCGTTCTTTAGTTTCTTGGTTACAACCCAATAAGAAATATGAGTTGACAGCTGATATGAACGGAGAAGAAAGACCATTTGTTGTTACTGAAGAATACGAAAAAGTTTTTCCTTTTGATATCTATCCAGTCCAATTGATTAAATCAATAATGATTGATGATATTGAAATGATGGAAGAGCTCGGAATTTATGAAGTAGCTCCTGAAGATTTTGCGCTTTGTGAAACTATTTGCACCTCAAAAATACCATCCCAAACCATTGTTCGTGACGGCCTAGCTAAGTTGCGAAAGGAAATGAGTTAAAATATAATTTATAATAAAGATGAGTAATCCTATTCACAATTTTTTAGAAAAAAACATAAAGCCTTCTTTTGTTGAAGGCGGCAAGTTGGAGAAATTTTATCCCGCTTTCGATGCTCTAGAAACCTTTTTATTTGTTCCTGGACATACTGCCGATAAAGGCGGTTCGCATATTCGTGACGGAATAGATATGAAACGTACCATGATTATGGTTGTGTTGGCTTTAGTTCCTGCATTGCTTTTTGGCATGTGGAATACAGGTCATCAATACTACTTGGCTTTAGGTGAAATGGCTTCTTTCATGGATAAGTTTCTTTATGGTGCCATAAAAGTATTACCACTCGTTGTGGTTTCTTATGCAGCAGGACTGGGTGTGGAATTTGTTTTTGCAATCATTAAAAAGCATCAAGTCAACGAAGGTTTCTTAGTCTCAGGAATGCTAATTCCTCTTTGTTTGCCTGTTGAAATCCCATTGTGGATGGTTGCAACTGCAACTATTTTTGCTGTGATTATTGGTAAAGAAGTTTTTGGTGGAACAGGAATGAATATCTTAAATGTTGCTTTAACTGCAAGAGCATTTTTATTCTTTGCTTACCCAACATGGATGTCAGGTGATAAGGTTTGGATTGGCGACATGACAGACAAAGCGGTGACATACGCTGATGGTTCTACAGGTGCTACTTTACTTGCTCAAGCAACTGAAAAATCATCTGGTTTTATAGATGCAGCAGGGGCCCAATACGGTGATACCTTCATGGCTGCCTTTATGGGGTTTATTCCCGGTTCTATTGGTGAAACCTCAACCTTGGCAATCTTAATTGGAGCTGCTATATTATTAATTACTGGAATTGGAAGTTGGAAAATTATGTTATCGGGAGTTGTTGGAGCTTACCTTATGGGATTACTCTTCAATGCTTGGGGTGCCAACGAATTTATGAATGTTCCAGCGCATTATCACTTAGTTATGGGAGGTTTTGCTTTTGGAATAGTTTTCATGGCTACTGATCCTGTTTCAGCGGCTCAAACTAATAAAGGAAAATTCATTTATGGGTTTTTAATTGGAATGCTTGGGATTATGATTCGAGTATTCAATCCGGCTTATCCTGAAGGCATAATGTTGGCGATATTATTCATGAATGTAATGGCTCCATTGATTGATCATTATGTGATTCAAGGGAATATAAATAGAAGAAAGAAACGTGCAGTAGCAATTGCTGCTTAACTAAATTAATATGGACGTAAATAAAAATAGTTACATTATTGGTTTTTCCGCTATACTAGTAATAATAGTCGGGGCAACTTTAGCTTTCGCAGCAGAAAGTTTAAAACCAATGCAGAAAGAAAATGTGCGTTTAGAAAAAATGCAGAATATTTTGGCATCTGTAAAAATTGAATCAACCCCAGAAGAGGCAGGCCAAAAATTTGATCAATACATTGTTGACCAAATGTTATTAAGTAACAATGGGGAATTAACAGAGTATGGCGACTTAACTGCTTTTGATATTGATGTTGTAAAAGAATACAAAACCTTAGATGCAGTCGATAGACATTATCCACTTTTTGTGTTCGAAGAGGGAGGAGAAAATATATACATTGTTCCTCTGGTAGGCAAAGGTCTATGGGGTCCAATATGGGGCTATGTTGCATTTAATGGAGATATGAATACCATATTTGGTTCTACTTTTGACCATAAAACTGAAACCCCCGGATTAGGCGCAGAAATTAATCAATCTTGGTTTGAAGAACGTTTTATTGGAAAAACCATTTTTGATGATAATGGAGAATTCGTGTCTGTAGAAGTTGTGAAAGGTGGAGCAGATGTTGAGGGAGAAGATCATATGGTAGACGGAATTTCTGGGGGAACTATTACCTCTAAAGGTGTAGGGGAAATGATGGAAAGAACTTTAAAAGTATACGTTCCTTATTTTAAAGGAAATAAAAAAGCATCCTTATAATTTAAAAGATATAAGAAATGAGTGAAATTGCAGAAGTAACAAAAGGAGTTGTAATTGAAGAAAAAGAGCCTTTATTTTCCACGAAAAATAGGCGTCTTTTATCAGATCCGTTAAATGATGATAATCCAATAACTATTCAAGTTCTTGGTATTTGTTCAGCATTAGCAATTACGGTGCAAGTGAAGCAAGCATTTGTTATGGCTTTGTCTGTGTTGGTTGTTATGATAGGAGCTAACCTTATCGTTTCTTGGATGAGAAACTTGATTCCAAGTAGAGTTCGAATTATTGTTCAATTGCTAATTGTTGCTACCCTTGTAATATTAGTAGATCAGGTATTGAAAGCATTTGTCTATGATGTTAGTAAGCAATTATCTGTATTCGTTGGATTGATTATTACTAACTGCATTATTATGGGACGTTTGGAAGCATTTGCAATGGCAAATAAGCCTTGGCCATCTTTTTTAGATGCAATTGGAAATGCGGCTGGTTATGGGTGGATTTTAATTGCTGTAGCAGTAGTAAGAGAGTTATTTGGTTCAGGTAAATTCTGGGGATTTCAAGTTATACCCGAATCATTTTACGATTTCGGATATGCTGACAACGGATTTATGATTTTACCTCCAATGGCCTTAATTACTGTTGGAGTAATAATATGGATTCAACG
>CAYPJC010000162.1:0-5554 GCA_964410855.1 uncultured Flavobacteriales bacterium
ATAATTAAAGATGGGCACTATTGTCTGACTATACCTTACAATAAGATTGTAACCAAGAACGTAAAAGTATTTAACCAGCCTTATGCTTTTGCAGGCAAAAAGGATACTAATGTATTTGAATGGGTTGATTCAAGCGCATATTACTATCAAACAAGCGAAACATGGAAAAAGGACTTAACAGAATTGTTTCAAAAATTAAAATTGATTAATTATCAATACTCATCAATAGATATTAATCAGAGTAATTCTCCTATTTCAGAACCCATTCCTGAAGATGAATTGAGATTATTAGTAAAAGAATTAACTGGTTCAAATATTGATGTTTGGTTTAAAAATTCAATAGCCTGGGATGATTATGAGGCATTTGAAAAAGGGTCTTTTCACCAGTTAGAAACAACAGGATTTGATCGACCAGCAAAATTAGAATACTTAAAAACTACTGCAAAAATCGATTCAAGTCTAAATAACTTCCTTGAAAGCCTGAGCCAAATTGAAGTTGTTGTTGAAGGTGTGGGTTCTTTAAACAGTGAAGCAACGATTGATGAAAAAATTAGTGCACTGGGTTTTTTGGTGGCCCATTCAAAGCTAGAACCGGCTCTTTTTCTTCAAGTTGACTTAATTAAGGGGGTAGAACAGGGGGGATTAAAAAAGAAACAATTACCTGCTGTTGACCCAAAACAGAAGAAAATGACATTGCCGCTAATTAATAATCAAATAATTTTGGCCTCCATTAATGGGGAGGATAACTATGGAGGCAATAGTTTTTACCTAGCATTTCTTGAGCTCTATTTAATCAATAGAAAACAAGTTGAAATAAGTTTTAATAAACACATCACTCAATTAAAATATTGGTCTGAGTCGATGAATAATATAGATAATTTAGATGCTTTTAAAGAATGGGAAGACGAGTTTGTTAAGCTTTCCAAATCATCAATACCCGATTCGGCCTTTGCAAAAGGTATGTTAAACTATTATATAGTTGCAGCTGACTATTATTTCGAGATAGAAAAATATGATAAACGCAAGAAAGCATTTGATGAAATTATGAAATGGCAATCAAAGGCAAAACTAAATGAAAAGGAAATATTGGAATTGGCTCAGTATTTGTGTTTTCAAGACCAATTTACTAAAGGCATTGAGTTGTTAAAGCCTTTAGTTTCAAAGGACGAGGTTGATGATGAAATATTATTCTACTTTTTGCAAATTGCCATTTATGACCAAAGTATGGTGCCACAGAAAAACTACTTTGAGTATCTCTCAAAATCTCAAAAATTATATCCTAAACAATTTTGCAGTCTATTTTCGAAACAAAAAATGGGTTTGCAATTATTGAAAAATGGGCAAGTAAAAGAGCTTTATTGTGCTTATTGCAATTGAATCTTATTTCTCAAAATCTATAACCTAAATTTACCCCTGTGTTAGAAAAAGGAAATAAAAAAATCATCAACGCTTGGGCTTTTTATGATTGGGCAAATTCAGCTTATCCTTTAGTAATTACTACGGCAATCTTTCCCATGTTTTACGAGGCTGTTACAGCTGAAACAGCAGCAGATGGGACCGTTATTTCGGACATGGTCACTTTTTTTGGGTATCAATTTAGAAATACAGAGCTCTACGCCTATATCGTTTCACTTTCTTTTTTAGTGGTCTCATTCATTACTCCCATATTATCTGGAATAGCAGATTATTCAGATAACAAAAAGCGCTTCTTGCAATTCTTTTGTTATTTAGGGGCTATCTCTTGCGCCTCTTTATTTTATTTTGATGTAGAGGCTTTGGAGCGAAGTATGTTGTAGGTTTTCTTTGCCAGTATAGGTTTTTGGGGAAGTTTGGTGTTCTATAATGCCTATTTACCTGAAATTGCAGAGCCTGAGCATCATGATCGGATTTCAGCAAAAGGATACTCTCTTGGCTACCTAGGCAGTTCAATCTTGTTGATAGGCAATCTAGTTTTGATAATGGGCTTTAATATGCCAGTCAAATGGTCTTTTGTTTCAGTGGCCATTTGGTGGATTGGGTTTAGTCAAATCACGTATGCTCGTTTACCTAATAGAGTTTTTATTCAAAAGCCTAAAACAAATAAATTTACAAAGGGCTGGCTTGAGCTTAAAAAAGTATGGCATGAACTTAAAGAAATTAAGGTTTTAAAAAGATATTTAACTTCCTTTTTCGTTTATAGTATGGGCGTGCAAACTGTCATGCTAATGGCAACCCTTTTTGCAGCTAAAGAAATCAATTGGGGAAATGATGGAGCAAAATCTGGATTGATTGTCTCCGTTTTAATTATCCAGTTTATTGCCATCGCCGGAGCCTACTTGTTTTCTTGGATATCATCAAAATATGGGAATTTGCTCTCCCTTTCAATCACCCTATTTATTTGGGTTGGAATTTGTATTGGAGCTTACTTTATTCATGAGCCATTGGAGTTTTACATTATTGCTGGAATAGTTGGTTTGGTTATGGGCGGTGTGCAATCTCTTTCGCGCTCAACCTATTCAAAGCTGTTGCCAAAAACAACAAATCATGCTTCATTTTTCAGCTTTTACGATGTGTTAGAGAAGCTAGGAATTGTAATTGGAACATTTGTTTATGGCTTTATTGACGGCATAACAGGAAATATGCGAAACTCAATTGTTGCCTTAATAATCTTTTTTGTAATTGGGTTTTTATTGCTTTTGAGGGTCCCAAAGAAGGCAGTTATTTCTATTGAATAAAATTCTTTCCTCGTAAGTTTGTACTTTAAAAATTATAGATTTGATTCAAGAAGATTCTTTATATGATATAGCCATAGTCGGTGGTGGAATTGTTGGAGCTGCCACATTATATCAATTGCAATTAAAATATCCAGATAAATCAATTTTGCTTGTTGAGAAAGAAAATCACTTGGCTGCTCATCAAACTGGGCATAATTCTGGAGTGATTCATTCAGGCTTGTATTACAAACCTGGATCAAAAAAGGCCATTAACTGTGTTAAAGGCAGAAGAGCTCTAGTCAAGTTTTCACAAGAATACAAAGTTGATCATGAAATCTGTGGAAAGGTGGTTGTAGTAAGCGATGATTCTGAGCTACCCTATATGGAGAAAATTTTTCAAAATGGGCTGGAAAATGATACCGAAGGCATTGAGAAAATCAATGGCGACCAATTAAGAGAAATTGAACCAGAATGCGCCGGAATTGGAGGAATACGCGTTCCATGCACTGGAATTATAGATTATGTTCAAGCTACAGAACGCATGGCTGAATTAGCATTAGCAAAGCAAGCTAAGAGTAAGGTCGTATTAAATGAAACTTTTGAAGAAGCCATTGATGGAGAAATTGAAAGTAAACTCATTACCAACAAAGGGACATACCGTGTCAAGCATTTCATTTTTTGTGGAGGCTTGCAATCAGATAGATTAGCTAAAAAGGATGGGGTAAAATCGGATATGGAAATAGTTGGTTTCAGAGGCGATTATTATGAATTAACTGAGCAGGCTATACATAAAGTAAAACACCTTATTTATCCAGTTCCAAATCCTGCATTTCCCTTTTTAGGAGTTCATTTCACAAGAATGACTAATGGAGAAATAGAATGTGGGCCTAATGCGGTATTTACCTTTAAAAGAGAGGGTTATGGTAAAACAGATTTTGATTTAAAAGATACTGCCGATGCTCTGGCCTATGGTGGAACTTGGAAGTTGTTTGCAAAAAATTGGAAATTTGGATTGGATGAGTATAAACGAGCTTTCAGTAAACGTTTGTTCTTGAATACATTGCAGAAGTTGATTCCTTCTTTAACAATGGAAGATATTAAACCAGGTCGATCTGGAGTTAGAGCTATGGCATTAGGGCAAGATGGAGAAATGATTGAAGATTTTAGGATTGAATATGGAAGAAATAGTATTCACGTCTTAAATGCACCATCACCTGCAGCAACTGCTTGCTTAGCAATTGGAGAAGATATTGTAAAAATGGCGGAAGAACGATTTAACTTGAATTAATCCTTTAGTTGGCGGTAATTATGAAAAGAGAAATAATATTTCTGACGTTAATTCTATTGAGTATTGGACTAAAATCTCAAAACAAGCGGTATACAACATTATTTCAAACTATCGAGGACTCAATTTTTGCCAAATATTCTTCAGATATATTCATTGACTCAATTGTCAACTCTAAAATTAACGTACTTGACTATTTTGATGCTAAAGATAGATGTGGAATTCCGTTCAAATTGATAGAAGAATTTTTTAAAAACGGTAACCGAATTGATATTCCTGCTAATATTTCGCAATTCATTGAAGAGGAAAATAGAATTTCTTCAGCAAGGTTTAAACTTGGAATTTGGGACTTGATTTCATATGAAAATTTTTGGTTTTGCAGACTGACAGTTTGGGACAAGACAATAAAAAATGAACATAATTCTTATTCACTAATTTATATTGAAAATGAATTGTTCTGTATGACAAAAAGTGAATGGATAACAGATTAAAAAAAAAACTACCGCCAGCAACGTGTAGTATGGCATGTGATTATGCTGCAATTAAAAGCAATTATATAAAGTAGGTCGTTCAAAAGTAGCTAAGGTTTGCTTTTTATAGCTTGTGCAGCTAAGCTGAATCTATAAAGATGAGTAAGGTAGTCAAGTTTAGACGGAGAAAATTCTGTGCTTTTCGCTTTTTCACTATCTTCGAATTTCAAACAACAGTTGTGGTACACGCCACAAACACAAAACGACCATAATAGTATGAGTCCTATACTAGTTGCAAGTATTGTAGCTGCCTATTTCTTTTTTCTGATCTTAATAAGCAGGCTTACATCAAAAGGAGCAGACAATAACTCATTTTTTATTGGGAATCGAACTTCACCTTGGTACCTCGTAGCCTTTGGTATGATTGGAACTTCACTTTCAGGGGTGACTTTCATTTCAGTTCCTGGTTGGGTGGGTGATAATCAGTTTTCTTACCTTCAAATGGTGTTGGGCTACCTCTTAGGTTATTTAGTGGTAGCTAATGTCTTGATGCCTCTTTATTATCGCTTGAAATTAACTTCAATTTACACCTACCTTGAACAGCGATTTGGTTTTTGGTCATATAAAACTGGAGCTTTTTACTTTTTGTTATCTAGAACTATTGGAGCAGCATTTAGGCTTTATTTAGTCGCAAATGTGTTGCAAATTGCCATTTTTGATTCTTGGGGAATACCTTATTACTTAACCGTTGCCATTACTATACTGTTGATTTGGGTCTATACTTTTAAAGGAGGTATCAAAACCATTGTTTGGACAGACGCGTTGCAAACCCTTTTTATGCTATTGGCAGTTGGGGTTACCATCTTTCAAATTGGAGATCAACTGGATTTGTCTTTTTCAGGTTTGATTGAGGTGGTCGATAAAAGCGAGTATTCTAAAACTTTCTTTTTTGATGATTGGAGAGACAGTAAGTTTTTTTGGAAACAGTTTTTGAGTGGTGCATTTATTACGATTGTAATGACAGGCTTAGATCAGGATATGATGCAGAAAAATTTGAGTTGTAAGAACTTAAAAGAAGCCAAATGGAACATGTTTTCAATGAGTAT
>CAYPJC010000163.1:0-3065 GCA_964410855.1 uncultured Flavobacteriales bacterium
GTTCCTAGCACCTTCTTAAGTTAAATACGGAATGAGTTATTTGTCCTGCTTACGCACATGCTGACTCAAACAGTCTCGAACTGTTTGCCCATTTAAAGTCAATACGAAATATTGGATTTGCAACAAAAAAACGGACAATAAGTTAAGCTGCATTTAATATTTTATTTTTTCCATATTCTTCGGGGGTTTCATACCCTAAATACGAGTGTATTCTTTTTCTATTATACCATATTTCAATAAACTCAAAAACCTCTAATATAGCTTGTTGCTGGCTAATGTATCGTTTATGATAGATTAATTCAGACTTTATTATTTTAAAGAAATTTTCGGCAACAGCATTATCCCAACAATTCCCTTTTCGGCTCATACTTTGCTTTACGGGCTTACCAATCAGTACTTCTCTAAACTCATTAGAGGCATACTGGGAACCTCTGTCGGAGTGAAAGATTAGTTCTCCATTAATCGGCCTATTTATTAGAGCCATATTACATGCGGCAATCACCGTATCAAGTGTTGACATAGTTTTGCTTAGAGCCCAACCAATGATTTTCCTGTCATATAAATCCATTATTATCGTGAGAATATAACCATCCTTGATTTGTTCGAATATAGGTTATGTCAGAGACTGGACTTGCAACAAAAAAGTGGACACTCAATTAAGCTATACTGCTAATTTATGGTTAATGTTATCTAATTCAAATTCTATTATCGTTTTACAATTTTAAAGCGGAGTGCGTCTATTTCTGTTATACCAAGTTTCAATCCATTGAAAAATAGAAATTTCAGCATCTGAATATTGCTGATACTGTTTCTTGTATACCCATTTTCTTTGATGATTTTTACACAAAATAAATCTAAACTAAATTCAATCATGTCGCATTTTTTTGACCTCATTATTCCAATTAACCAAGAAGTAGATTTAGGTGCTCCAATTGAATTAGCTAAAAAAAGGTTTAAAAAAAATGCGGATAAAATAATTGAATCCAAATTAGTTAGAAGATCATTGGACGCAAGAAAGAAGATAATCAAAGTAAATCTTCGCTTCGAAGTCTTTTTTGAGGGAGAGAAAGTAGTTCATGAAATACCTTTCTCCAAAAAAAACATATCAAATGCAAAAGCAATTCACATTATTGGTGCAGGACCTGCAGGCCTTTTTGCAGCGCTGCAAGCAATTCATATAGGGTTAAAACCAATCCTATACGAGAGAGGAAAAGATGTTAGGGCACGGAGAAGAGATCTAGCTAAAATAAATAGAGAACAAATCGTCAACCCCGACTCAAATTATTGCTTTGGAGAAGGAGGAGCAGGAACCTATTCAGATGGAAAACTCTACACAAGATCGAAGAAACGAGGCGATGTTGAGCGCGTTTTAAACGGATTAGTTCAATATGGCGCTAGCGACAACATTTTAGTTGAAGCACATCCCCATATTGGAACAAATAAGCTTCCCCAAATTATTATTGCTATTCGAGAATCTATTCTAGAATGTGGTGGTGAAGTCAACTTTAATCAAAAATTAACGGATATTTCTATTAAAGAGAATCGCATTGAAAGTATTGAATTGAACGGGGAAACAAAAGTGAAAATTGATCATTTAATATTGGCTACAGGTCATTCAGCTCATGATATATTTGAATTATTGGACAGGAAGAAAGTTAAATTAAATGCTAAACCCTTCGCTTTAGGTCTTAGGGTAGAACATCCTCAATCTCTAATAAATAAAATCCAATATCATGACAATGAAAACAATGATTTACTTCCTCCAGCTGCCTATAAGATCGTAAAACAGGTCGATGGTAAAGGTGTTTACTCTTTTTGTATGTGTCCTGGAGGAATAATTGCTCCTTGTGCCACTAATCCAGGTGAAATAGTTACAAATGGCTGGTCTCCTTCTAAAAGAAATAATCCCTTTGCCAACTCAGGAATTGTTGTTTCCATTGAAGAAAAAGATTGGGAAGCATACCTTAAATATGGGGCATTAGCTGCTTTAAGATTTCAGGGCGATGTAGAAAAAAAGGCATATAATGCAGTTAATGAACTAGATGGCCAAGCTGCCCCTGCACAGCGATTAATTGACTTTATAGATGGAAAAGAATCCAAAGATTTGCCAAAATGTTCTTATCAGCCTGGAATAGTTCCAGCACGACTTGACAAAATACTTCCAAGTTTTGTTTCAAAAAGACTCCAAAAAGCCTTTCTGTTGTTTGGCCAATCTATGAAGGGTTATTTGACTAATGAAGCCGTTGTTGTAGGTGTTGAAAGTAGAACTTCTTCCCCTGTTAATATACCTCGAGATCGCGAAAGCATGTCGCATGTAGAAATAAAAAACTTATACCCTTGCGGAGAAGGATCCGGATATGCTGGAGGTATCGTTTCTGCAGCCATAGACGGCATAAAAGCAACAGATGCTATTTTAAAGAAAATTGGCGGCTAATTTCTCCTAGCAAAATTGCAGTAGCAATAGAAACATTAAATGATTCAGCATTACCTTTTATGGGGATTTTTACACTTTCCTGAATTAAGCTCATAAGTTCTTCACTTATTCCATGTGATTCACTGCCCATAATTAAAGTTGCTGGCTTATTGAATTCGCAAGTATATAAATTCCCTCCATTTAAATGTGAAGCATATAATGTGGACTCTTCTTTTTCAACTTTTAGAAACTCTTTGAGATCTCTACTGTGAAGGTTTACCCTAAATATTGACCCCATACTCGCCTGAACAACCTTAGAACTATAAAAATCAACAGTTTCCTCTGAGCAGATTATTGATTTAATACCAAAAGCATCAGCAGTACGTATGATTGTTCCCAGATTACCAGGATCTTGAATATTATCCAATACTAATTTAATATCTTCCTTTTCAACCTTTTGGTTAGTTGGAATTTCAATAACAGCCAATAAACCAGGAGGTGTAGTCAATGAAGAAATTTTTTTCATCCGCAACTCTTCGCAGAGGAAAATCGAAGTATTTTCAAGCTTCTCTAGATTTTGTTTTGTAGAAACAATCCATCTAAGCTCAAAGTCAGATTGAATCGCCTCATTGACTAATTTTTCACCTTCAAC
>CAYPJC010000163.1:3079-5533 GCA_964410855.1 uncultured Flavobacteriales bacterium
TTCCTGTATTTTTTTTGTTTTAAAGACCTTATTAGTTTTTCATCTGCAACTGTAAGAGAGTTCATTGATGTTGTATATTTTCTTTATTATTTACTGTAGGACTTCAAGCATATTCTCGAATAGGCCTTAAAGCTCAATATTACTAATTTCGCTCACTCAATGAAAGGGCCAATAATACCATCTTCTTTAAACAAGTCGTTTTTAAGGCTATGCTACCCTTTATTATTATGCTTTCTGTTCAATGCATGTGGCCCTGCTCGAAGGATAGAAGAAAATCAACAATTACTTACCACCGTTAAAATTAATATCAAAGGCGAAAAAAAATTCGCTGATGAATTAAAAACAATCCCTAAACAAGATCCCAATCGTAAGTTATTAGGCCTTTTTAAGATATACTTGGGCATCTACAATTTGTATTACAATAAAGAAGACAGCAAAATCAAAGAGAAACTGGGAGAACCACCTGTTATTTATGACTCCTCTTTAAATGAAGTATCAATAGACCTAATGACCAAATACTTAAATAATAAAGGCTATTACGAAAACCATATTACTACTACAATCAAGCAAACAAAAAAGAGAGTCAAAATGACTTTCAATATTGAAAAGAAAGATCGCTATAGTATCAGTAAGTTATCCTATGACATACCTGACAAACAGATTGAAGCTATCTTCCAAAGCGACAGTGCTAATTCTAAATTAAAGCTTGGAAAACCGTTTGATTTAAAATCAATAAAAGAAGAAAGAATTCGAATAGAAAGACTGCTCAAAAATTTTGGATATTATAAATTCTCAAGGGAGTATGTCGTTTTTGATGTAGACACTTTCATGAATCTCAATACGGCAGAAATTAATCTGAGAATTAAAAGCCCTCGAATTAATTATTTAAATACAGATTCATTGATTGATGGCAAACACCAAGTATATTCAATCAGCAAATTAATTGTGAGAATGGATTTTGATGAACGATTAAATGATCAAAAAAACTTAGATACGGTTCGAGTCGATTCGGTTTATTTTATTGATTTCAAATCAGACAAATTCAATAAAAAGGCCCTTTCAAGAATTACCTATATTCGACCAGGAGACATATACAAATTAGATGTTCAAGAGCAAACTTATCGGAATTTGGCAGCTCTTAGAGTTTTTTCTTTTGTAAGTATACAATACGAGCCAGATTATTCAACTTCAGAAAACAAATTAATCGCCTACATTGACTTAAGCCCCAGAAAACAACGGTCTTTTACCGTTGAAACAGAAGGCACAAATAACGGTGGAAATTTAGGTGTAAATGGAACAATAACTTTTCAAAACAACAACACTTTTAAAGGAGCAGAAATTTTAAATCTGAGCTTAAATGGTGGATTAGAAGTACAACAGATTTTAACTGATGATGAATCAGAGGAGGCCTCAGATGGACTGCTTGCCTTTAACACCGTAGAATTTGGACCTGAAATCAGTTTAGAGGTACCACGATTTTTATTGCCTTTTAGTGCTGACCGTTTTTCTCCAAGAGGCAATCCAAAAACAATATTTAATGCCTCGTATAACTTTCAAAAAAGGCCTGATTATGAACGTTATGTAACAGAAACTTATATCGCTTATTCTTGGAATGAAACTCAAACAAAAACACATATTATTCAGCCTATAGATTTAAGTTACATAAAGCTTTTTCCTAGCGAGTCATTCAAGGAAATTCTAAATGACATTGACAATCCTTTTCTTAGAAACACTTATACAGATAACTTTATTTTAGCTTTTAAATACAGCTTCATCTTGAATACGAAGACTAGCAACCGGCTTCGAAATTATGTATACTTTAGAGGGAACTTCGAATCTGCGGGAAACTTGCTTTCTTTGGCTTCAGATGGTTGGAATCCAAACGTGAATGAGGATGGCTCGTATAATGTTGCTGGCATACGCTATGCACAATACTTGAGAACAGATTTAGACTTCCGTTACTATCAAAAATTTAAATACAATCAATTAGTTTATCGATTTTTTGGGGGTATTGGGGTTCCATATGGAAATAGCATTGCAATGCCTTTTGAAAAAAGTTTTTATGCTGGTGGTGCAAATGGAATCAGAGCATGGAGAGCAAGACAATTAGGACCGGGAACATTACCCGCCTCCGAGGCAGAAAGTGTTGATCAAATAGCTAATATGCAATTAGAGGCAAACATTGAATTCAGATTTCCAATAACAAAAATAATAGAAGGTGCAGCATTCGCTGATGCAGGTAACATATGGAATGTTAATCAAGAAGATACGAGGGAAGAAACAAATTTCGAATTTGATCAATTTTGGGCAGGAACAGCTATTGGTTTAGGAGTAGGACTTAGACTAAATTTCTCTTTTTTCATCATTAGACTTGATGCTGCCGCACGCTTTAAAGATCCATCTTTAGATGATCCTTATGAATTAAATCTTCAATTGAATCGAGCTATTATGAAT
>CAYPJC010000164.1:0-3333 GCA_964410855.1 uncultured Flavobacteriales bacterium
TCCAATATAAGCGAAACCTCCAACATAACAGTCCTTGCCAATTTTTGCTGTTGACGAGATAGAAGAAGGTTGCTCTATCCCTTTTTTGTCTGTTTTACTTTTATAATACATTTCCAGCAATGTGGCAAAACTTGTATAAGCATTCTCAACTCTTATTAAAGTAAGAGAAGATTTCACTTTTTTAGTCAACTCTGTAGTGTGATTCAGAATAACTACTGAAGCATCAGTTTCATAAATATGCGGCGTATATATTGGATTTGATAAGAATGACAAACTGCCTGGTTTACCTTCTTCAATTTTTGATAGTGAAGACACTTTTACGTGTTCATCACCTTCAATTGTTCCATTTAATAATCCGGCAATTTGCTGAGCAGAGAATTCCATTAAAAGAGTTGTATTTTATAGTTTACTAGAACAAAAATACAGTTAAATAATAAAATTCACTATTCCTACTTTGTCAGATTTGAACTGAGAGGAATTACGCCTTTTTTCTACCCTTTAATTCCATGAAGGGAAAAAGTCTGGGCTTCTTTTAGAGTGGGGTTAAATAGGTGCTGTGGTTATTAGAACATCCGGTTGTAAATTGATTATGTCAAACTATTCCTGAGCTCCATGTTTCTTTGCAGTTTCAATCCAATGTTCAGAAATTGTTTTTTGATTTGCTCCTAAGCCTCGAGCCAAGTGTAATGCTACTCCCATTATTAAACTAGAGCTTTTATGAAATTCTTGAATTTTTCTTGTGCTTTTAACAGCAGTAATTCTTTGTTTTCCATGATGCTCAATTTTTCATATTACCACTGTGATCTTTATAAAAATACTTTTATTACCAGTCAATTATCCTTGGCTTCACATTAATTTACAATTGAATTACGTTGTTTTACATTCGCGCTAATGTGAACTTCGTTTAAGCGCCTATCTTTGACATAAAGTCAGAAGAAATGAAAAAACTAAGTGTAAGTAGCCTCACCCAATTATTCTTTTTAATGCAGTTTTTTAGTGTTGCTTGTTCGGCACAAGATTATTCTGTCGTTAACAATGAAGTAGCTGAAATCGCATCAAAAAAGGCAAACACCGATGCTCCTAAATCCAAAGATTTTTCGAATCAATTGGGAAAAAATATTTTTGATATTTTCGAGGATAGTGAAGGTACTCTTTGGTTTGGAACTGGTGAATATGGTGTCGCATCTTATGATGGCAAGACACTAAGCTATTATACGGCTGATGATGGTCTTTGTGGAAAGACAGTAGCAAATATTGCTGAAGATAAAAATGGGGTTCTATGGTTTGGAACCTTTTCAGACATGTGCAGATACGATCTCAAACGAGATAAGGACTCTCGTTCTGTATCCTTTGAAGGATTCGAAAAAGATAAAGATGGCGTTCCAATACTTGGGTATGGTTGGAAAAGAGTGCAAACGGATAATGACGGAAATCTATGGGTAAATACGCATTTTTAGCCAAATCAATAGATTCATTCAGAACAGAATTTAAAGAATTTAAAGTGCCTGGGGTTGTCAATTTAGAGGCTTCTTTTTGCAATACACCAGGTAGTATTTCAATGGATTTTATAGACAGTAAAGGTAATCTATGGTTTGGAACGGATAATGATGGCGCATACAAGTACGATGGAAAAACGTTTTCACATTTCACAAAAGAAGACGGACTGACAAGTAATAGCATCACAAGTATTCAAGAAGATCGAAACGGTATTATTTGGTTCGGGTGTCGAAATTCATTGAATTCAAATAACAAAAAGGAAGGTGGAGTATGCGCTTATGACGGACACACCTTTACTAAATTTCAAGATTATGATGGGCTACATGACAATAATATACATACCTTATACAGTGATCGAAACAAAAATTTGTGGATTGGCGCCACTGGCATTGGGGGCTATAAATTTGATGGTGAGACATTCACCCTGTATAAAGAGCCTAAAGGTGTTGATTACACAGATTCATTCAATATTGATGGCCTTCAAAGTATCCTAGAGGATAGCAAAGGAAGAGTTTGGATGGGGTTTTCAGGAGGTCTTTTTCGCTTAGATGGTGAGTCTATTATAAATGTCCAAAAAAACGGCCCTTGGGAATGATAAACTTATTTTCTTAAACTAAAGAAGAGTAAGGAAGTCATATTTGGATTATCTACGAATTTGAACACCCCCTTGTTACACAACACATAAAAAGAGTGTTGGTGGTCATGTAAATCAGCTCATCAATATGAGATAAGACAAGAAAAGGATGAATTTTACTTGAAAGTGGATAAACAGCTAAAAAGAATAGAAAAATCCTCAAAAAACTCATTCGAACAGGAATGACAACACTTCGAAGAGAAGTGCTTCATAAAGAAGGTTTTTGTCCCAACTTTTTTACCCATTATTTGAAAAATAAAAAAGAGGAATTGTACCTGTTTTCTTACGACTATGGAATCCTTAAAGTAAAGGGTCAATCAAAAGAAAAATACCTAATTATTAAATATCAGGAATACATGGGACATGGGCAAAAAAAAAGCCTCGCAATTGCGAGGCTTTGTAAGTGGTATGCTAAAAAACAGAATTATGCTTTCTCTATGTTAATTGCATTTAAACCTTTTGGACTTTCTTCAACTTCAAAATTAACTTCGTCACCTTCGGCGATATCAATAGTTAAATTGTTAGCGTGAACAAAAACGTCTTTACTTCCATCTTCTGGAGTTATAAATCCGAATCCTTTTGCATTGTTGAAAAATTTTACTGTACCCTTGCTCATAATAAATTGTATAAATATTTAGCGACAAAGATAGGTTTTTCTCCTTCACTTCCAACAGTTTAGATTTATTAGAAATTTTTATTAAAAAAAAGACGATTTTATGTTTCTTAAAATGTCAAAAAAGCACTGGTTTTAGTCAAGTACTTTAGGTCTATTTCTCATTAGTACTTGGATAATAAATGCAAAGCCGACAACCAAGGCAGGAGCAATTAAATTATACCACAAATAGGCAATGTCAATCAGCTCCATTCGGTTCAGGCTATACAATACAATAATAATTGCTTGGGAAACTAAGGCAGCATAAAAAACAGCATTGCCTTTAATGTACTTAAAGAAGAATGCGACTAAGAACACACCCAAGATGGTGCCATAAAACAAAGATCCTAGAATATTAACTGCCTCTATCAAGTTGTCGAAAAGCTTAGCCATAACGGCAAATGTAATAGCCAATATGCCAAATAAGAAGGTAAATAACTTAGATCGTGAAAGGTAATGGCCATCGTCACCATCCTTTTTTACATTTCGTTTATAGATATCAATCGTCATTGTGGTGGCTAAGGCATTAAGTTCTGCCGAAGTGGAAGAC
>CAYPJC010000164.1:3343-5530 GCA_964410855.1 uncultured Flavobacteriales bacterium
TGGCTGCCGAGAATATAACCGCAAGCAATAAACCAATAATACCGATGGGTAGGAAGTTGGTCACAAAAGTGATAAAAATGTAGTCATCATCTTTGGTGATGGCCTCTGGATTTGCTTTAGTAATCAATGTTTTACTTTCAAGCATAAGTGCTTTTTCTTCTACATGATAACTGGCTATGGTTTCTTTGAGAGATTCATCTTCAGGATGTTCTTTAAATTCAAGAATCAGGTCTTTTTTAGAATTGAAAATGACTTCTTGTCGCTCTTGCAATGCTTTATAATCTGCCGCATATTCACTTTTTAAAACAGCATCAACATTTTCAGCATTAAAATGAAGAGGTGGCATAACGAACTGATAAAATAAAAATAAAAGAATTCCCACAAAAAGGATGAAGAACTGCATCGGAATTTTTAAAAGGCCATTAAACATTAAACCCAATCGACTTTCTCTGATCGAACTTCCGCCTAAATACCGCTGAACTTGAGATTGATCGGTTCCAAAATAGCTCAACTGCAAAAAGAAGCCTCCTAAAATTCCCGACCAAATGTTATAGCGACTTCCTGGATCAAATTCCCAATCAATGACTTCCATTTTATCCATAATTCCGGCTACTTCAATTCCTTCAGAAAAACTCAGATTATCAGTCAGGTAAGAAATTAGGAAACCAGCAGCGATAAACATTCCTAAGAAAATGACCGCCATTTGCTGTTTATGCGTCTGACTGACAGCTTTTGTGCCGCCTGAAACGGTGTAAAAAATGACTAAACCGCCAATAAAAAAGATGGTATAATTTAAGGGGATAGAAAGTATCTGAGAAAGGATGATGGCTGGTGCATAGATGGTAATTCCTGTAGCAAGTCCTCGCTGCAACAAAAACAAAGAGGCGGTTAATAGTCTTGTTTTATTATCGAATCGCGACTCTAAAAATTCATAAGCCGTGTAAACTTTAAGCCTATAATATAAGGGTATAAATACTGTCGATATTACAATCATAGCCAAAGGTAGTCCAAAATAAAACTGGACAAATCCCATGCCTTCCATATAGGCTTGGCCAGGAGTAGATAAAAAGGTAATGGCCGATGCTTGGGTAGCCATTACAGATAGTCCAATAGTCCACCAATTGCTTTCTTTGCCTCCTAGTAAATAACCTTCAATGTTTTTGGACCCTCTTGTTTTCCAAACACCATAGGCTACAATGGTGAATAAAGTTCCAAGCATCACTGTCCAGTCAATCCAACTCAATCCATTCATGCGGAATAGGTATTGGTAATCCAAATAAATAGAAGGATTAAGATCAGCTCAAAGATCAAAATAAAGGTATATAGGCCTTTCCATTTTTTAAAAAATGGTGGTTTTTCTTCCAATTTATTTTCCATAGGAAATCATATTGGTCAATAAACGATAGGCACCTGGCACTCCTGCAGGTAGTTGTCTAAAAAAAGAGATGCCAGTAAATATAAAATGACCGTCTCCATAATCAGCTACCAAAATACTTCCTTCCTGAGGATCTTCTCCTGGATCATTCCAACTAATAATGCTTTCATAATGCTCATCCCATTGATCTGCAAAGTATAAACCTCGCTCTTGAACCCAGCCATTAAAATCTTCTTGAGTAATGGTATTGGGTTTGTTCAGCAAAGCATGTTTTGGTTTTAAAAAAGTTGGTTTAGCTTCTTCTTTGGTTACCCGATTTTTAGAAATGTTAAAGGAATAGGGCCCAATATCTTTGGTTACCAATACTCGATTGGTGTTGTATTGCACAATTACATTTCCACCCTTTTTAACATATTCATTTAAAATGGCGTTTCCATTTTTCATGCTTTCTTCAGTATTGTATGCTCTTATGCCCACAATAATGGTTTCAAAGGACGATAAATCCATAACGGCTAATTCATCCGCATGAAACGAAGTGACTTCAAAGCCGACTTGATTTAAGTTTTGGGCAACTTCATCGCCACTGCCTATGATGTATCCAACTTTTGTAACACTTTTTTCTAAGTCCATTTTAACCACTTTGGCGGTTGCCCAAGGGAAAATTGTTTGTGGTTTAATGTGCGGATAATCTATTCGTTGAACAGCTGTAGCAATCTTCTTTTCAAATTGGAAGGTAATTTCACTTACTGAAGCACTTTTTGGTGGGGTTAATTGAAAACTAACCGATTTCTGTTGCCCTTTATAATTTAGCT
>CAYPJC010000165.1:0-4310 GCA_964410855.1 uncultured Flavobacteriales bacterium
TGATTAATGATGGACAGAGATTAGATTTATCATATCCACTGCAGCGGTTTTTAATTTCTCTAATACAATCATTAGTCTTGATATTTGCTTTTTGATTTTTATGATGTAATAGAAACCATAATTCAATACAGGGGTTTGAGGTCAATAAAATCGTATTTGGAATGGCTTCCAACTTCTCTAACATTTTTGGTGCATCGATATCATACATAAGAAAATCTATGTCTTTCTTGTCTGTCGGTTTATCTTTTTTGTAATTCTCAATGTAGTGTGCGGTAATCGCATTTCCTTTTTTTACAGAATCTATTTTAATAGAAGCAAATCGATATTTTCTTTTCAAGTAATTAATATAGGCAAGCTCTGTTTTTCCTTCGCAGAAGATGAAGTAGGTAGGGTTTACCTTTTTACCTCTTGATTCTCTTCTTTTTCTAGCCATTACTTCTTTTTTAAATAGCTTAGTTCAGGCTCATTTACTATTGGAACTGAATCAAACCTCCCTTGTAAATAAGCTTTTTCTAAATTCATGGTATCTCTAAAATCACTGTAGTCATAGAGCGAATACAAATCAGAAGAACCATCTGCTCTCTTATTTACAAACCATACTTGATCTTTTCGGATACGATCCAAGTCTAAAAGGTTGGTATTATGTGTAGAGTAAATAAGCTGCGCAGACTCGCTAATATTAAAAATAGATAATATGTATTCAACAATCGCAGAATGCAGACTATCTTCAATTTCATCTATTAATAAGATTTTATTATGATGCAGTACATCAATGATCGTTAATAGAATAAAAAATAGCTTACGTGTGCCTAAAGATTCTTCTGTTAAAAAGTTAAATGGAATTTCGGGTGAAGATCGATGATAGGTTTTGATCTCCAGCGATTCAGTTTCATTTTCATCAAAAGAGCCAGCTTTAAATGGAAGATCAATATTAACACTTCTGCTTTTGTTTTTTTTGGTTTGAAATTTAAAATCTAAGATATCACTATCTGCCAATTGCAAACCTTCTAACAATTGGGGCTTATAATTCTTTAATAGGTCTTTTAAATGTTTGTTTGAATAGTTATGGCAATCTAAAATAAAAGATTGGTGGAAGAAATTAAATACTTCTTTTGGAATCTCTCTATCCATTTGACTTGCTCTCGAAATGAATAAGGTTTTCTTTGAAGTACTTTCAGCAACATCGTAAGGCCTCTTAATAACCGAAGTGCCAAAAGAGTAAACTTCTTTCTTGCTTTTACCTTCCTTTTCATTTCTGGTGAAAACTTTAGCTTTTTTACCATTAGGGTAGTAATAAAGTTCCTCTGTTAGAATCTCATTATTATGTAGGCTAAAAGAGTAAAAGTATTCTATGTCTTTGATTACAAAACGAATGAAATAGGAGCTAGGCAGTTTTGGGTATTTACCAAATTTGAATGGTTTATAGTTAAAAATAGCATCTTGATTAAAGTTATGGGACTCAAATACCATTCTATGGCAAAACCGAATGGTGTTTATAATATTGCTTTTCCCTGAGGCATTAGCACCATAAATAGCCGCTGTTTTTAAAACGTTTAATTCGCCAAACTGAAACACATTATTATGAAGTGCTTTCGACTTAGCTGAATTGATATTTGCCGCTCTTAAATCCAAAACAACTTCTTCACTTATAGAGAAAAAATTACTTATTCCGATTTCTAAAACCATTTAAAGTGTATTATTTGTAATTATTTTACAATAATAGACCTTTAAACTTAATTTAAATTGATTTGTTGCCTAAAATATCAATTGTCTAATCATACAACTTCATTTTTTTGATAACACATGTCTAAAATACAATTATACATTCTAGCCATAGGTTGCTCAAAGTCTTAAGTAAAAAGCAGAAAGTGAATAGCTGAACCAGGTATGTTTTAATCTAAATCAAACAACAGGTCTTTAGTAAGTTTTTCTTTTACATTAACAGTAGGTAGCGGGTAGTGATTATAGTCTGTCTTTTCTGTTTTTGAATGCAAGACACCTCTAGTGGTGCCTATACTAATAACTGCCAAATGTTGTAGAAACCCTTTTGGAATTTTTAATTTATTTTTTGAATTAATAAAGCTTTTCCAAGCTTCAGGTGCTAACTTAAATTCGCACTTTACTTCTATAGTCAACGCAATAGTTTTTTTCTGATAATAAGCTATATTCACAAAACAGCCAATCATTTCGGTGCTTGTATCTACACCAAAATTGATATCTATATTAAGATTTAACAGAGGTCCATCATCTAATTGTTTTTGCAATATTGCAAATTGTTCGGTATTGATGTTTGCTAGATAGAACCCAACTGAATTATTTTTAGTTGTAGGCATATTCTTTGTTTTCATTCCAAGTGTTAAATCTATTTAATCGAATTGTTTTTGGTTCGGTATCTGTTTTGTTAGGGTAATTCCCACTAATATAAGTTGCCTTAATTACTTGCTGGTAACTAATCTTTATCTCAATTTTTACTTCTTGATGATCTTTAACACCAACTTGCAGGAACGTGACACCTAAAGCAGCCTCAATTTTTGATACCGTTTCCAGTGTAAAGTTTTCTTTTCCTTTTAACCATTTATTAACTACTTGTGGTGACACATTTAGTTTTTCTGCCAACTGTTTTTGGCTAAACTTTTTTGCTTTTAATGTTCTAAGAATACTAAAGGCAATTGCCTGAGACTTTTTTAACCATTTTCTATTCTCACTTCTCCACTTTATAGCTTCTAGCGAACGTGAATCTTCTCCGCTAACTAAAGCGAGAAATTTCTCTTTATTTGTTTTTTGCTGCTTTGTCATAGTTTTATTGGTCATTATCTTCAATTAAGAACTCATAGAACGAATCTGAATCGAAAACATCGTTTTCTTTTAAAAAGTATCGACACCTTTCAATTTTTTGTAATTCAATTTGAGTGTGTTCCCTATCCTCCATTAGGTGGGTAAACTTTATTGCTCCTCCAGTAATTACAAAACAATCAGTATCAATTTTTAATGCATATAATCGTAAATAAGTCTTGCGACCCTTTTGTTTAGAGAGCACTCCTTCTTGGTATTCTTGGTTGTGGAGTGATTTAAAGAAACTATTAGCGGCAGTTGAGTTTCTGGTAGTAATTTGCTGTAGAATGTCATTAATTTCATGTGCGCTTTCAATTAATAGTTCAGGCAATTCATTTATGTTTTCCTTCTCGGGAATGTCGGCTTTATGCAGTTCCACAAAGTCTAAAAGATAACTCGGGTTCATCCATATTCCGTCTTCTCCTAAGAGTAGAGCGAATTCATTTTCTTCTTCATATTCGAAATGAAAAGCGAATAAATTCTCTGCAAATATAGAAACAATCTTCATAAAATCAACCTGTAGGTTTATTTTTAACTATTTATTAACAAACTTATAATTTATCAAATCAATTTATTAGCTGCTTCTCCCTCAAAACTCAACTTAATATTCTCCATATCTTGCTCGCACCTACTTCTAGGTATTTTTTGAGAAGTGTAGTTTTGGTAAGACAATCTTGTATTCTTTATCCTCTTCACGATCATACCAATAGACTAAATATTCGACATTTCCATTTGATAATTGATAACCTTTCTTTACTAATAGATTGTACTTTTCTTCCACAAAACTCTTTGAAAACAGAAGTACTTGTTCTCCATCTTGTCTAGCTAAACCTACTCCTTTGTTAATTGGAAACTGGATCGAAAAATTTTGAAGATTATCCCCTGATTTTAGTGTATTAATAGTATTCATTGTTTTAAAATACTTTTGAGAACTTAAATTAATGTCTTTATGTCCTAGTACTAATTCAAAATATTTAGCTTGTTCCGTTTTCCCTTCAAACTGAATTGTTTCTAGCAGCTCCGTATCAAAGTCATCAAAGTATGATGAATTACAATGGATTTGCAGACTTTCCTTTGCTCTAGAGCAGCCAACATATACTATTCGTTTTGACTCATCACTATTGAATTTATAATCTTCTAATAGCAGATATACATGGTCAAATTCCTTACCTTTTGCTTTATGCATTGTTGCAATTATTATTGCATTAGCATCCGCATATATAGCATCCTCCATTTTTATTTCACGGATATATTCGTACCAATCTACGAATTGTTTTTGCTTGTCATAATTTAGCTCGAACTTTTGTATAATCTCTAAACAAATATCAAAATGGATGCTAGAGTTGTGTTTTGATTTGAAATTATTCTTCGATTTCTCCCATTTATTATTAAAAATTAAACCAGCATCATTTCTTTTCAATTTTAGATTATTGGTGAAAGTTCTTAATTCAAATAAGTGATCTAAGCTAAATCCCTCA
>CAYPJC010000165.1:4320-5522 GCA_964410855.1 uncultured Flavobacteriales bacterium
GTTATAAGTCTAGTTTTTTGTCCTAATTCATTAAGAAATGTTCTTAACATTAAGGCTTGTTCATTGGTTCTAACAAGTATAGCCCTTGTTCCGCTATAGTTATCATGAATTACTCTTTCTGCTAATGATCTTTCTAAATAAGAAGTATTATATCTAATTAATTTAACATTGGATTTTAACTGTCTATTTATAGTTTCTAGTGTATCTTCTTTTAATCGATTTGGTATTTTACTAAGGAATTCATTATTAAATTCAACAATCTGCGAACTGCTCCTATAGTTTTTAATTAGCGGGTATTGTGTAGCCTTGTATTTTTCTTTGAACGATAACATATTTTTATTGGAAGACCCTCTAAAACCATAAATATTTTGATCATCATCTCCAACAGCAATCACTCTTATGTTTTCTGCTTTATTTATGATGGTTTGTATTAATTCCCACTCATCTTGATTTACATCTTGAAATTCATCTAAGAGCAATACGCTTTTATTAACAATAGATGAGATGTCAATTTCTTCATCCCTAATCGATTTTATACAATCTTGAATTACGTTTTTAGATTTCTTTAAATCACCTAATTGCCCCATTAATTGAAAGCAGAAGCCATGAAAAGTTGTGATTTTAATAAGCCCAGCATATTCTGGGACAAGCTTTCTTGCTCTCGCTCTAAATTCTAAAGAAGCTGCTTTTGAAAATGTGAGCATTAAGAACTGCTCTGGTTTTATATCTTCCAGTAGTAAGAGACTAGCAATTTTATGGACCAGTACTTTGGTCTTACCGCTTCCTGGACCAGCTAAAACTAATATATTTTCCGATTTTCCGTCATTTACAATTAGAGATTGATCTGTATCTAATTCACCCGTAATTTCTTTAAGTCGCTTTGGAGTTAAGGGAGTTCCAATTTCTTTTTTACGTCTTGGAAAGTATTTGGCTATAAACTCCTCATAGGGTTGACTAAAATAGTCATTAACATATCCTAGTGCAGATTCGTAATTATGTAACTTTCGTTTGGCGTATTCCCCAACAATATGGATCTGTTCTGTCTTAGAACGATAATGTGTATCCATTTTCTTAAAGTTCTCACTTGTGAATTTTGGTATTGAATTATCAATTTCATCAATATTTAATCTATTGTAGGACACCATAAAACCACCTTCTAGTTTTATTGATTTTATCTGATTTAAAAAGAGTAAGGTTTTCTC
>CAYPJC010000166.1:0-5501 GCA_964410855.1 uncultured Flavobacteriales bacterium
TTCAAATTCAATTGTTGAAATGATTGCTCAGACACACAATAGTGCACACTACCAAGTCAAATAAGCCGTATAAACTCAAGCCTAAACTGCCTTCTTTTCTATTGGAAAGAAAGCTCCTTTTTCCCAAACCAAGGCTTTCTGCTTATCTAAATCGAGTAAGTTAAATTGATAGTTAGTCAAACTTTAAATTAGATTTTATTGAACTACTTGATAATGGTTTTTAATTCTTCCATTTGAACCAATAATGCGAATAAAGTAGCCTCCTGCCTTTAGTTCTGAAAGGTTCAATACTACTTCATGAGATGAGTACTTTGTATTTGAAACTAATTGTCCTTGAGCATTGATAATTAGCACCTCTTTTATCAATTCTCCTTTGATTCTATTGTAATGTGGTCTTTAGATGGATTAGGATAAAATTTAAAATTGTCCTATTCAACTTTTTCATCAATTCCCACTATTGGGCCTCCATACTTTAAACCATAGATTTCTTTGGCATATTCAGGATGGTCAACAAAAGGATTTCGATTGTAAGCTCCCCCAAAATTAGTACAGCTTAAAAGTAGTATTGCTGCAATTTTACGGAAATTGTAGTTTTCTTTTTGGCGAGACTTTAATTGATCATAATTTATTGAGACTAAGTTCATTTTTTTATTTCATTAGAACTAGAGTTGATTTTATTGCGTCCCTTCTTTCGGGATTAACCTTCTGAGCGTCAGCATAGAAATCCCAGTTTCCAATAACGGATGTTATTTCATCAATAATATCATTAGCCCTTTTGATATTCATTCTCTTTGCCACTTGCACCAAGTCTTTTCTTTCAATATTGTTTCTCTTTCCATTTATACTCAAACAATGCTGACTGACCCATGTGCTTGAAGGCCTATAGGCGTGACATACATCATAAGCAGGAGAGATAGACCATTCCCCTTTTTTATCCATGGTGAAACCGAAATTTTTAGTGTGGTCATCACAATTCCTGCCTATAACATTGAAGACCATTCTGCGAAACACTTGCTCTGCTTGCTTATATGGCAGTCCTAACATTCGCATGGTTTCGAATAAATCTTCATAAGAATAAACATCGATATCTTTAAAATCGTAGTGCCGCATTGCGCAAAATGTCTGCACATGTACCTTTTCTTTGCCATGGATTCTGTCAAACCTTTTGGTCATGAAGTGGGCTCTACCTTTTTCTTCTAATAAGGCACTCTCCATCATTTCGATACCGGCATCTATTGCCATCTTGTAATATGCCATTTCAACTCTTCCATAACCTTTGGACACTCCAAATTGCTCATCTTCGATACCATCAAATTTTATTAGATAATGATCGAATCCTTTAGGAGCATTTGCTTGCCCACTTCTTATTTCATTTGTTTTTTTGTTGAAAGTAATTAGCGCTTTTGCTCTGGCTCCACCTGCTGATGTGCCAATCTTTAAAATAGCTTGCATAGCCCTTTCCTGGGCTTGATCTAATTGAGTCATAAACTCTTTTCGACCAGCAAGTATTTTAGATGTGATCTCTACTAATTCAGAAATTTCTAGTTTTACAGAATTGCCCTTTAACTTAGGTGAATTTGGTTCAAATTCTAATGCACCCATTGCACGTTGTCCAATAAAACAAAGAGTTTCTACAGGATTAATACTGTTGGGTGGTCTGTTGTTTCTTATTAGCCATTGGTTAATTAACGCGTTTCCATATTTGTCGGGTAATACATCTGCTAATAACCCAGGCAAACCTTTGAATGTGTTAGTGTTTCTATGTTCTTGAAAATTGTACACTCTTTTGCTGTCAAGAGGCATCATTATAGGTGATAATTCAAGATTGCTTTTTATAAATTCAGAGTCATATTCAAAGCTTGCAGTCCCATTATTTTCATTCCATGCAACTGCACCAACTCTTTTATCCCAAATATTTACGAATGCGGTTTTTATCATTACCAGCTGGTTGTATTGCTGTTTTCGTCTTTTTTACCTCTAGCTCTTTTGCGTTCTTTCATTTCAAGTTTCGCTAGTTTTAATGGACTGACTTCTTTTGAAAAGTTAAAGTTTTTCAATGTCCCTAGTTGGTCAAGCGATCTTAATGTTTGAATTAGGGTTATTAATGTACTTCTTCTGCCTAACTCCAAGTCACTAATAGTAGTCCTGTTAACTCCTGCACGATCTGCCAATTGGGCCTGAGTAAGATTTCTTTCTAATCGCTCATTTCTGATAAAATCACCAATTGATTTGATAATCATATCATCAGTCATCTTTTTTAATTCCATGATGGAATATTCCTTCATTATGCTATTATTTTGATTATAGTGAGGCAATTATCCATCAAATGTAACTAAATAATTATTGGTATATAAAAATATATGTCGGAAATAACCATCATAAAGATATATTTAAGCATTTAATGATGGAATATTGCATCATTAAATATCAAGAAGAGTATTTTCAATCTTATTTACTTGTTTTAATAAACGCAAATATTTTTTTGTCGGCCTATTACAATAGTGTCTTTTGAAATAGGAAAAATAAATCCTAGAAATTAACTCTTCTAAAAGAAATGCTCTCCCAAATGTTTGGTGCATCTCTCTTTCCTTTTCATTATCATTTAGTATTATTGTGATACTAACCTATTGATATGAAGTATTACCTTGTTTTTTGTATAATCCTAACTAATTTTTTTGTTAACGCTCAAGAAAAGCTTCCAGAACCTATTAATTCTGGAGTAATACTTTCTAAATCGGACTCCTTGTCTAATGAAGGGCTTAGTGAAGATGCTCTGGAGCTATTGAATCAGATTAATGAAGGAGACACGAATTATATCGGCGCATTAATTAAAAAAACATTACAACTCATTGACTTGAAAAAATACGATGAGGCGTTGGAGGTTTGTGAACTTGGAATGAGCATCAAAGACAATCCTGAGAAACAAGTTTTTTGGGTTAATAAAGGATATGTTTTAAACCTTCAAGAGAAGAATGAAGAGTCAAAAGAAGTTTATTTAGAACTAAAGAAAGCCTATCCTTGGTATAGGCATGTGAGTAAGAATCTCGCTTTTCAATATTTACAATTGGAAGACTATCAAAAGTCATATGAAGCATACAAAAAACACATTTTGTTATACCCTTTTGATGCTAACGCTCATTTAAATATTGGATTATTTGCCTATCACGAAGGCCGATATGCAGAGGCGGTAATGGCTTTAAATATGGTTGTTATGTTAACGCCATATCAAGAAAAAGCCCATTCGATTTTAACGATTTTAAATGATTTAAGCAATAATACTAAAGTTGAAACAACTCCAAAGGAGGGGTTTAGTTTTGAGTCCAATGAGTATGAAGATATCAACTTGCTTTTTGAAAATTATGTGGCTTTAAAAAAACAATATAAGGTAGATTCAAAAAGTGAATTATATTTACCAAAACAAAATCATTTAATCTTTACTATGCTCCAAGATATGGAGATTACTGATTACTTTTTTAGCAGTTTTTATGCCCCTTTTTATATTAAAGTTATGGAAGAGGGTTGGTTTGGTGAGATGCAACTTTTAGAGCTAGTGGCATCTAAAAATGAAAGTCATAAAAAAATTGTAGAAAAAAACATGAAAGACATAAAGGCTTTCAACAATTGGTTTAGAAGTGAATGGTATAACTTGCATAACATGAATACGATCAGTTATGAAGAACTGCAAGGTGAATATCAATTTTGGTATCGTACAAATGCCACCATCAAGACAATTGGGAATGAGGATGAAAATGGCATTAATCAGGGAAGCTTTCTTTTTCTTTATCCGGGTGGAAATAAAAAATCAGAAGGGTCATATTTAAATGGCAAAGAAGATGGTTGGTGGACTTATTATTATGAAGATGGCACAAAAAAACAGCATATAAAATATCAGGAAGGTGAAGTAATAGATACAGCATTTATTTTTTATGAGAATGGAGTTTTAGAGAAAAAATTAATTTTCGAAAATGCAAAGAGGAATGGTGATTTTGTTGAATATTATTCTCATGGTAAAAAATATAGAGAAGGAACATACAAAGATGGGTTGTTTCAAGGCCAGTTGATTTACTACTTTAAAAATGGAAATCAAGAATATAGCTTAAACTATGAAGAAGGGAAGTTGAGTGGGGAATTAATTGAAAAGTATACAACAGGAGAAGTCTATAGAAAAGAACAATTTAAAGATGGTCTTTCAGAAGGTGATTATCAGTTGTTTTGGATTGATGGCAGCAGAAGGGCTGTTGGCACAAAAATAGAAGGCGAATTTGAAGGCCAATATTTATATTATTATAAAGATGGTCAAATTCAAGAAGATGGGCCTTTTTTGGCAGGGGAACGTGATGGTGAATGGAAGATTTATTACCCTAGTGGAAAATTGAGTGAACAATTAAACTATGAAGCGGGGGAACTGTCTGGTATCTCCAAATATTACGATTACGAAGGTAAATTATTTGCTGAAAAAGAATATAAAGAAGGGTGGTTAATCGGTTATAAATATTTGAATAAGCAGGGAGAAATTTTAGCGGAGGAAGGAAGCAAAAAAAAGTTTTTTGAGATAAAAAATTACAATTCAAATGGCATTTTAAGCTCTTCAGGAAAATTTGCAGCTGAAGAAGGTAAAACTGGGAAATGGGTTGATTACGATGAGTTTGGAAATATAAGTGCGGAATACGAAAATGTAAGAGGGAAAATAGAAGGGGAGATCATCTACTTTTTCCCTTGGGGAGCTAAAGAGAAAAAGTTTACTTATCGAGATGGAGTTTTAGATGGTTACTATGAAGAGTATTATGATTTTGGCCAAATGAAAGAGCAAGGTTATTATACAAATGGCGAACTAAACGGACTAAGAGAATCCTATTATCCGGATGGCAAGTTAGAATCAAAAAAGTTCTATCTGAATGGTGTATTAAGAGGAAAGCGTTATGAATATGCTGTTAATGGCAAGTTAGATTATATAGAGGAATACAAGAATGGAATTTTAGATTCAGCTACCCATTACGACACATTAGGAGGTGTCTTAAGTTCTTTTAAATTCGAAAATGGAGCTGGGGTTTATACACGAAATAACTATAATGGAGAAGAAGCATTTAAAGGTAGATACCTTTTGAATCTCGCAGATGGGGAGTTTAATTGGCATTACCCAAATGGAAATCTAAAAAGTAAAGGAAAGTATGTTTTGGATAATAAAGAGGGAAACTGGATTTGGAATTTCAATAGTGGTAAATTAGAAACCGAAGGCAACTATCAATATGGGCAAAAGATTGGTGAATGGACTGATTACTTTGAAAATGGAAATATTGATGAAACTGAAATCTATGAAAATGGAGAATTGCATGGCTTAAATCAGAAATTTCATGAATCAGGCGGAGTTTCAAATGAAACTGATTATTTGTATGGCAGTATTCATGGGGAATATAAATTTTATTCTGAAACTGGAGAATTGCAGGTTGCAAGAGTGTACAATAACGGGATTTATAAAAGCTATTATTACTTAGATCTAAATG
>CAYPJC010000167.1:0-5447 GCA_964410855.1 uncultured Flavobacteriales bacterium
AGTCACTTACATAATTCTCTGATGCGATTAGCTCAATTCCTCTTGTTTGTCTGTCTTTTTCTTGTGCTATAAGGTCAGCAATGGCTTTGTCTTTGATCATATCTGATGCTATTTTGTGAGATGACTAATTTAAGTAAAAAAGGGCACTTCGATACACTCAAAAGGTCGCTGAGTGTTTTAATGGGTCATTGAGTGGCCTCCGCAGGAGGGTGTATCGAAATGCCCGATTAAAATGTATCGAAGTGCCCTTTTGAGCACTCAGCGTCCTTTTACCTTTTAAAAGTATCGAACTGCCCTTTTTTGATTATTTTCTAAAAATCTTCTTTGCCAGTTTAGGGATTAATTGTGCTTCACCCCGTATCAGAGCTTCTTTCTTTTTTCTGCTCCAGCCTTGAATTTGCTTTTCTCTTTGAAAGGCCCAATCAATCCTAGAATACACCTCAAAGTATACCAACTCAACAGGTAAGTGCTTTTTGGTATAATTGGCGCCATCACCCGCATTGTGCACTTCAACTCTTGATTCTAAAAACTTTGTACTTCCAGTATAATAACCATTATTAGAACAAAGTAAGATATAGGTGTAACCATCCATAAGTTAAATTTACTGAAAAGGGTAATCGATATATTCAAAAGGCCTCAGAGTGTTTAAAAGGCAAAAGCGCACTTCGATACATTTATTGGGTCATTGAGTGGCTGCCAAAGGCAGATGTATCGAAATGCCCCATTAAACACTCAGCGTCCTTTTACCTTTTAAAAGTATCGAACTGCCCTTTTTTTAACCAATTAATTCATCCCTTCTGCTTATTTTTTGTATTGTCATTGCGCGCTTTGTACTCATCACTTTGAGTCATTGCGAGCTTTGTACTCAAAGAGCCTGCCCGTCCAAAGCAAAGCGAAGGCGGGAAGCAATCTAGTGTTTTGTAATGCCAGATTGCTTCGTCGTTCCTCCTCGCAATGACCGTGTTAAACAGCCGGATTGCTTCCCGCCTAGCGGAACGGGCAGGCGTCCCACCACAGGCGGTCAGGCGTTCCTCCTCGCAATGACGTTGTAATAAAAAAGGACTAAATCTTCTTTTTCTGATAAATGTTAACTCGCAATACCCACAAAAAGAAAATACAGGCATAAACAAAAAGAGTAAAGGTATAGGAGTGATGAAAATCCAAACTGTCCGGAGCATATTTTACAATCAAGGCCAAAGAAGTCACTCGAATGACATTTAAAAAGTGAATCAATACAACTCCACCAATGGTAAATGTTAATTTAAACCACCATTTCCCTTTAAAGACAATTAGAAATGCCGTGAATAGAATAAATAAGCTCAATCCGTCACATGGATTGCCGATGATTACGCCACTAGTGCCTTCAATACCCATATGGTATTGATACAATAGGTTGCTCTCCAGCAGGCTATAGCCCATTAGTTCTAAAAGCTTCTCAGAAGAGTCGATGATAGAATTGATCAGCCAAAAATCTAAAGAAGTATAAGGGCTTATTATGTAATCATAAGTAAACTGAAGTGCCAAATAACCAAGCAATAGTTTTAAAACAAACGTGAGGGCACTTTTATTACTTGTAATCCATGCTTTCAGGGCTTTGTTCATGCGTTCAAAATTATTGAATTGTATACGATCATAGAATCAGAATTTAATTAGTTTGTTCTTTTTCAAGTGCTTTTAAAGAAAAAGTGGTGATACTCATGAGGAGAAATAAAATTGGGTTGTGTATAAGCCCCACTATGTCTCGTAAATAAGGATACATCACAGCAAAGGAGCTAAAAGTAATTGAAAATACGATTAAAACTCCGGCTAAAAGAATCACTAAAGCATAGATGCCTAGACTAATTTGAAAAGGGAGTTGTTGCTTAAAAGCCAACTTTAAACCATAAATGGTTAGACCAATAAATAACAAACTGTATGCTAGTGTGAGGAAGTATTTTAATCGAATTAATTCAAGGCTTGACCAATCCCTTAAGAAAGTAATTTCTGCCGTCTTTGCATAAAATTCCTCTTCTCCGCTTATTAGGGCATTAATACTCCGAAAAAGTACTTCTCTGCTGTAACTGCTCACAAACAATAAGAACAGAAAGATTAACCAGATGATTTTTCTGTTTTTCACTTGATGAAGATAATCAATGGTCTAATCATTTTCTAAAGAAATAAAGATTGATTAAGACATCTAACTTAGGCTAACAATAACTTCTTGGCAGCTTTAAGTTTCTTATTCATTTTGTTTCAATAAAATAAATAAAGGCAATTGGGAAAGGTTTATTTTATTGTTATGCCCGAAGTAAAACAGAAGGATAAAACAATAGAAAAAGATTAATCTTCCTCTTTATTTTTTTTCTTCATTTCATGAAATTTCTTACCTCCATAAGCAACACCGGCCGCAAGAAGTAAACTCAAACCTCCATCAATAGGAACACCTGCCGGTGGTCCGCCGCCGCCTCCTGGATCTGGTGGTTGTGCTTGAAGTGCACTTGAAAGGATTAACAGCAAGGTAAAACTGAAAGTAACTAATAGTTTTTTCATCGACTTATTCATTCGCTTGTAAATATATCTTAAATAATATTATAGTTTAACAGTTTTATTTAAGAAACCGTCTTTCGTTCTAACTTGAATTAAATAGATGCCGTTGAGGTCCTGTAAATTTTGTAAACGATATGTTCCTGCATTTGATGCACCAAAGGAAACAGCCTCCCGTACTTCTTGCCCATTCATATTAAAAATATGTATTTCTACTTGTTGTTGATTATCATCTAGCGTATAATCAATATACCAATTTCCGTAAGCATTTCTCAAGTCTAAATTATGATCCAAATTTTGAGTAAAAGTACCATCTTCTAATAATTTCTCGCATTCTGAGTATGAATTACTGACGATTAGCTCAAAACGATTAGACGTTCCTTTTGTGGTTTCAAATTGATAGCTAGATTCTACTGATAAATCTACTACTTGATTATTGACTTTGTCTTTTAAGTAGAAACACGAATAATTATCATACAGCTTATTTACATTCTCAGCATCAAGAGAGTATATTCCATCAACTCCAGCATATATTTCAATAGGAATTAGGTGGCTTTCTTCAAAAGCATTAAGGCTGTTAACGATTAAACGTTTATCGCTATTTGTAGCTTTGGAATAGATAGCAGGAACTTCTTTTAAAGGACTTTGTAAATAACGCGCATCTAAATCATCAATTTCCGAAGTAGCGTTATAATCAAAAACTACTTCCATTTGATGCGAGAAGCTTGATTCTGTATTTGAAATTGCCAATTTGAATTTTGGTTCAATTTTCTTTTTTAAGAAAGCAGAAGAAGTATTGTCCACTTTATCGTTCTCTTCAAAATTAATAAATTGATTACCAACTGTTGACTTGTCTATCCAAAATCCTTGCCCGGGAGCAATATCCGTATTGGATGCCCCAGTGATAAAGTCATAGGAACCAGTGCTTGAATTATAAATCCAATAATCACTAGAAAGAGGGCCTTTGTCGACTGCTCCTAAATCAATAAAGCTATGGTATGGGTTTCCGATTAAATTCCACCCTTGATCAGCAACTATAGTTGAAGTAAGCGACCCACTAAATGGAGTACCCTCGTAAGTAACTACAGTAGCACTAAAATTGGGAACGGTGTCTAAAAATACTTCAAAACCTACGCCAGAAGGCAAAGCAGTACTTGTGCTTGTGATGGCTACGGCCGCATCTGTTGGTGAATCAAAAAACCACATGCTATTAAAAGTACCACCTCCTGTTGCCTGCGCATTTCCGTTATTTCCTCCAATTCCACTTAGAGTCAATTCGCCATCTAAATCATTAGCTGTAGCATTGGATATGGGTGACGCCATATTCGAGTAATTCGAATTTCTAGCACCGATAAATCGTTCTACTGTGAAACCATTGCCAGCGAAGGCCCCACTTACAGAAGAAAGTATTTGAGATGTCTGCGATGCGGAAGAAGCAAAGATCACATTAGATGTGCCATTGGCAGTAATACTTCCAGCAGATACCTGAATATTATTCAAGATTTTCCAATCTCCGGATGAAACAGTTAATCCTGTCGCGTTTACCTGTAGGTTGTTCATTTCAATTGCTCCTGTCCCACTGAAGGTTTGAAGATTTGTCGTATTCGCAATAACAATGGTACCTGCCATCAAAGGAGCACTTGTCACATCATTGTTGAAGTTACCATAAATAAACAAGCTATCAGAGCTACTGAAAATGATACTTCCAATGTTTAGGTTGATGTCTAAAACACTTTCATTGTTATTGATAGTAACATTGTGCCCAATAGTAACGTTACTTATTTCTCCTGGCACGCAAGAGCAATCCCACGTACTTGTGTTTTCCCAATTTCCATTAGCAATTGAGTTAATGTTGGTGGCTGCCTTTTCAGCTAAAGTAAATGAAGCTCCATCCGCTAAATCAAGACCGGTAAAAGTGATTGATAATGTTCCTGCATCAAAACTTCTACCTGTTTCGTGAATTCTTGTTCCTCCATTGGTGAAATCTCCGTCCCCCTCTTCAATAACAATAACGTAATCGCTAACAGATGCAAAACCATTGCTGCCTAAAAAGAATTGAACATCAATGGTGCCAGGATCTCCTGTTTTAGAAACTCGCCAAACCCTGTTCCATCGCTCTATTATAGATGGAATAACATCTGTTGAAACATTAAAGTCTTGGTCATTATTTCCTAATAATAAGTATTCGCCATTAGATAAAGTAGACGGATTTTTAATTAATAAAGAATCTATTCCCCTTGACTCAACATGGCTTCCATCCGCCTCTTGTCCTATACCAATTACTTGAGTTCCGTGGGTGCTTCCGAAGGCGTATAAGGATTGTTCTGGAGTTAAATTGTATTTAGCTGCCAAATAATTGCCAACAATTTTTCGTTTGGCAGAATTAAGTTCTTCATTAAAAACAATCAATTCGGCTACCTCCCCATTAGAGAAGGCTTTGTAACTACCGTCATTTCGACACCCAATGGTAGAGGAACTTAAACCTGCACCTTCATTTCTATTTACTGAATTTGAATTTGTGCCATTTATTATAGTCATATTTACGCCACTAATACCTGCTGCACTGCTTAAAGAAAATATTGAGAAGGAATTTCTTGACTTGGTAACCCGGGTTGAATATTGGATCGGGTTATAATAAATGGGAAATATTTTGGTTTGACTTTCTACAATAAGATGATTACTTAGCGAAAATGGAGAAGCAGCAGGTCCTGAAGAGGGTGTATTGTGGATAGAAAAAATCGTAGTTTCTAATGTTGAAATATTTGTTAAAAACTCAAGTATAGCATCACCGGAAAAATCAATAACAGGATGACCATTAATTTCATTCGTTTGAAAAGTTGGTGTTGCATTACCAATAACATCATCAGCATCATTTCCATTGCCTGATAAATCAGTCCAACTAGTCACTGGATCGGCATCCGATA
>CAYPJC010000168.1:0-5416 GCA_964410855.1 uncultured Flavobacteriales bacterium
GAATATACAACTGAGAACGGTGAACCTAAAATCATGCGCCTACCAGAGATTGATTTTATCGATGATAAGGAAGGCAAACCGCTTGGCATCCATAAATTTATTGGCCGTAAGCCCATTTTTGCATCAGGAAACTCTGACGGAGATCTTCAAATGCTTCAATATACAGCTTCAGGAGAAGGGAAACGGTTTATGCTTTATTTACATCATACCGATGCAGAAAGAGAATGGGCATATGATAAAGATTCCCATATCGGCAGATTAGATAAAGGCCTTGAAGAAGCGGCTAAAAATGACTGGACGGTTATTGATATGAAAGAAGATTGGAAGGTGATTTACCCTTTTGAGTTGGATTAAAACAACTTACAATTCTTAAACTCGTATTTTTCAAAAACGAATTCAGTATTTAATTATTGAATTCGCTTTTTGCTTTATTGATGGAATTGGGTCATATATTCAAATGCCTAAAGTGTATCAATTGATTTTACTTTTATTAGTTCAAAACCTGCCTTATGGAATTCTTTACATTTATTGCAATTATATTTTTACTGATTAATGTTTTAAGAGTTAGCTCAAGACTGGGCAAAATGGAAAAGAAGTTTGATCAATTTTATAAATGGTCAACACGAGAACGCTTAGAGAAAGCATCCGAAAAACCATCAGAGGAACCATTTGACATCAAAAACCCTTATAGACAACCCCCCCCAACAGCAGTCAAGGGAAAAACAGTAGAAACTGAGCCTGTGGAAGAAGTAACCCCAGCTAAAAAACCTCCATTTCAAGATAAATCCTACCTAGTTAAGGACTTCTTATTGTCAGAAGCAAAACCTACTCCAAAACCAATTGATTTTAAAAAAAATCAGATTAAATCTTCCAATGTTGTTAAGAATACAGCAAAGAAGAAGAAACCCTCTTTCATGGAAAGAAATCCTGACCTTGAAAAGTTTATTGGCGAGAATCTACTAAGTAAAGTAGGTATAGTAATTTTTGTTATTGGAATGGGTTTTCTTGTCAAACTAGGAATTGATAACGAAGTCATCAATGAAGGAATGCGGGTTGCAATTGGAGTTATCATCGGTGGAGGAATGATTGGACTGGCCCATTATCTTAGAGTTTCTTTTTCTAAGTTTAGCTCTATTCTTATTGGTGGAGCTTTATCGGTACTCTATTTTACAATTGCATTAGCTTTTCATGAATACCATTTAATACCTCAGATTGCGGCCTTCACTATTATGGTATTAATAACCATACTTGGAATCATCTTATCCCTTTCTTATGACCGAATCGAATTAGCTGTATTAGCAATAATAGGTGGATTTGGAACGCCCTTCTTTTTAAGCGATGGTAGTGGAAATGTCACTATCCTACTAAGTTATATCCTTATCTTGGATATAGGAATGTTAATCTTAGTCTACTTCAAAAAGTGGAACCTAATAAACTACATAGCATATGTATTTACATACGCCTTATTTATTGGGGTATTTTATAATTACTATCAATTTGAGCCAGATCAATATAGAAGACCAATCTTTATTGGACTGACATCTATTTATCTTGTGTTTTTCTTGATGAGTATAATTTATAATGTAAAAAATAAAATAAAATTCGAGCCAAAAGAAATAGGCATTTTAATAAGTAATTCCGCAATTTATTTTGGTTTTGGCTTAGCAATATTCAATGATTATAAAGAGGGTTTATATTCTGGTTTATTTACAGCCTTAGTAGCTTTTTTCAATTTTATATTCTGCTTTGTACTTTACAAAAAAAAGGATATAGATAGCAATCTGTTATACCTACTAATAGGGCTTGTATTAACATTTGTTAGTTTAATCGCCCCAATACAATTAGATGGAAATAACATCACCCTATTTTGGTCTATAGAGGGTGTTCTATTATTGTGGTTATCGAAGAAAAGCGGATTAGAAATATTAAAAGGCACCGCTATAATAATTAATATTTTAATGATAATAAGTTTAGCGCTAGACTGGCAATTAAACTATTTCCCTGATGGAGAATATCTAGTTCTAAATCTATTCTTAAATAAAGCATTTATAACCTCTCTAACGGTATTGATATCCTTGTTTGTTAGCTTAAAACTAATGCAAGAGGAGGAAATGATTCAAGTAAAAGGCATTTATATTATTTGGAAAAAATTCTATTTAAAAATTCTCTTAGGTATAATCCTATTTCTTGGAATTTATTTAGAACTAGACTATCAATTGACAAAATTTGAATTCGCTATTGGGACTAAGCATATATTGTTAGGAATATACAATTCCATATTTGCTATCTCCTTAATTTACTTTGAACGTTTTAATAAAAATAATTATCTGAAGATTGCGACTGATATCATTTCAGGAGCATTGATCTTCACTTATGTAACTTCTAGGTCAATCGTTGCTGCAAGAAATTCATATATACAGCAAGAGGAGTCTTTTGCTGGGTTTATGTGGCATTACTTGCTTCTTATTTTACTAATCTTCTTAGTTGTAAATCTAAGTAAGAACATTTTTAATAGAATCACTATTAAATCTCCAGAAGGAAGGGTATATCTCTGGGTCTTAGGATTAATAACCCTAATAGTACTTTCCTCTGAGATAATGCATCTATCCATCTTTTATCAGGCAGAGCATGGAACTGCAATAAGTGATGCAAAGAGATTGGCAACAAAATCAATTTACCCTATTGTTTGGAGTGTATGCGCATTTGCATTTATGATTGTGGGAATGAAGTTCCGTTTAAAAACCATTAGAATTATATCATTGATGTTATTCCTAATTACAATTATTAAGCTGTTCGTTTATGACTTAGCTGATAGTACAACAGGCAAGATAGTTTCTTTCATATTTTTAGGAGTTGTCCTTTTGCTAATTTCATTTTTATATCAAAAATTAAAATTCATAATTCAAGATGATGATGAAGATAAAAATTCTAGCTAGCCTATTAAGTATATTTTTTACTTCTGCTTGTATTGCGCAGGAAAAATATACTCACGAGGCACAAATCGAGAAGATAAATAAAGAGGCTTACTATAAAATAGTATTATCTCCAGGCCTTATTGGTCTTCTCAATGAAAACGAAAGCAACCTTAGATTGCATAAAGAACTTGGAGAAGAGCAGCCATTTTATATCATTTCTGATGTTCCATCTTCTAAAGAATCAAAATTTATTGAATATCAAATTCAAAATAAGGAATCAATAAAAGACTCTATTACTAGGATAGAGTTTACTAATACAAAAAAAGAAAGCATTAATAACATTAGCATAGTTGTCACTAATACTGACGTCAACAAAAATGCAAGATTAAGCGGAAGTGATAATCAGAAAGAGTGGTTTGTTATAAAAGATAACTATCTACTCAATAGAATGTCGAATTCAGATAAAACAACTGAATTTAAAATTTTAAAGTTTCCATTGATAAATTACCAGTATTTAAGATTAGAAATAGAAGATAAGAAGCAATTACCTATTAATATTTTAAAAATTGGATACTATGAAGATTACAAAACAAAAGTCGAAAAGACTGTATATCCAGTAGATTATACATTCCTAAAGGATAGTAATAAAACTTCCTATTATAAGGTTGATTTTGGCACAAAAAAGTATTTTGAGAATATCCAATTCAATATAAGGAATGAAAATAATTATTCAAGAAACAGCCGACTTAAAGAAAGGACTGAATACCTAGATAGAAAGAAAAATAGCATTATCGCATTTAATACTATTGGAAGCTTTAGGTTGAATTCAAATGAGTCCAATGAATACTCCTTCGGCCCTTCAAAACATTCTGAACTTTACTTAGAAATTGACAATAAGGACGATAGCCCACTTCAAATCAGCTCTATGAAAGCAAGTTTTCTCAACAAATACCTTGTAGCAAAATTGGAGCAAGAAAGTGAATATAAAATTAAAATAGGCGATAAGAGCTTAACAAAAAGGGAATATGATATCCATAAGTTCAAAGACGAAATAGTCATTAATACAACTGTATTAAGCCATGAAAAAATGAATAAAATAAACGTTTCTAAAACCAAGGTCAAAAACACTTCTATTTTCGAAAGCAGTTATATCGTTTGGGGATCTATAATTATAGTTGGATTATTTTTAGCTTTTGTCTCCTTTAAAATGATAAAAGAAATCAAATAACTAAATAGCTGACTTATTAATACAAAAAGGAATAAGCCATCGTAAAAGAACCATTTTAACAATAGAAGCAGTATAGAATTATAAACTATTGCTTGAATCATCGACTCTAATAGAAGTTGATTGCTAAACTCATCCTCCTCCCTAATTTCAGCAAATGCAATAAAATAAGCACCAAATAACATCAAGCTGAGCAAAATTTTCATTAATAATATCATTTTTTACCCAACTGTAGAAAACAAAATCTCCGCTTTCACTTCCAGAACTTTGATCAAAAAGAGCAAAAACTATTGATTCAAATTTATTCTCTGTAGTACCTAAAAAGCTCATTTCACCAAACACTACATCAGGCTTGTAAAAGAACATTACTAAACAAGGCAGCACAAGTATTAAACCTAAATATCTTGTCCATCTTGGTAAAAGTTTCAATCCACTAATGTCTGTAATTTGATACAAAATACTCATTAAAGCAGATGAGTCTCTTTTAATTTAAGTCAATTTAGTAGCTTAACAATTCCTTCATTTTCTTTTCTACCTTATCTGCATTTGGAATCATGGTTTGTTCCAAAATAGAATTTAATGGAATGGCAGGCATACTTTCAGATCCCATACTCATTACAGGTGCTTCTAAATACTCGAAGCAATTCTCTTGAATTAATCCAGCAATATTTCGGGCAAAAGAATTTTCAATGGCATCTTCGGTAAGTACCAAACAGCGATTATGCTTTTTGACAGATTCAAAAATAGTCTGCTTATCTAGCGGGTTTAAGGTTCTTAAATCAACTATTTCTACTGTCCCATCCAAATTTTTAGCAGCATTTAATGCCCAATGAACACCCATTCCATAAGTGATAACGGTCATGGAGCTTCCACTCTCTATACATTCATTACTTGCTTCTTGAACAATATTCGCTTTTCCAAAAGGCAAGATATAGTCTTCAGATGGCTCAATGGTTTTTGCAGCCAAAGTACCTGGCACTTTACTCCAATACAAGCCTTTGTGTTCAAAAATAACGACCGGATTAGGATCGTGATAAGCTGCCTTCATCAATCCTTTTAGATCAGCCCCATTAGATGGGTAGGCAATTTTAATTCCTTTTATATTGGCTATGATTGTCTCTACACTAGAAGAATGATAAGGGCCTCCACTGCCATAAGCTCCGATTGGAACTCGAAGAATCATGCTTGCATTAAACTTGCCGTTTGATAAATAGTACGATCGACTTAATTCAGTAAACAATTGGTTAATACCAGGAAATATATAATCTGCAAATTG
>CAYPJC010000169.1:0-5411 GCA_964410855.1 uncultured Flavobacteriales bacterium
AAGGCCCAATCCCTAGATAGCTGGTGCCTTTCCAATAAGAGGTGTTGTGCTTGGAATAGTTTTCTCCCAAACAATAATTGGAAACCTCATATTGTTGGAACTGATTTTCATCTATAGCTTGTTGAAGAAGTTGGTATTGTTGATGATTTTTATTTTCGTCAATAGGAGGTATTTTGTCTTTTTTTATATTGCTTGATAAAGCCGTTTTTTCTTCAACCGTCAATGAATATGCAGATAAATGCGGGACACCAAGTTCAAAGATATGCTCTAGATTCTTCTTCCACATTTCATTGGTAGTAGTCTGGCTTCCAAATATCAAGTCCAAGTTCATGTTCTCAAAACCTAGGTCTTGGGCAGTTTTAATACTTTCAAATGCTTCCTTTGAAGAATGTGCTCGGTTCATAAAGCGCAAATCCTCATCAAAAAAAGACTGAACCCCAATGCTTAGTCTGTTAATTGGTGTAGCTTTTAAAGCTTTTAGTTTCACTAAATCTAAATCATCTGGATTGGCTTCTAAGGTAATTTCAGCCGTCGAACTAATCACAAAGTGTTTATTTAGTCCATCAAAAATTTCCAACAATTCTTTTTGACTTAAGATAGATGGTGTTCCACCTCCAAAATAGATAGAATCTATTTTTTCGCCTTCCAAATAATTAGAGCGCTCTTGAATCTCCTGAATAAGCGTTTTAAGCAACTCTTCCTTACGGGAAAAATTAGTTGAAAAGTGGAAGTCGCAGTAGCTGCAGGCTTGCTTACAGAAAGGAATATGAATGTATATTCCTGCCATTTTGCATTGATTTATTGAGTACTATTCTGAAAGTTGTTCCCTTACCAACTTCTGAATTTTTAACGAACACTTTTCCTGAGTGATAATTCTCAACAATTCGTTTTGTTAAAGAAAGGCCAAGACCCCATCCTCGTTTTTTCGTGGTATAACCTGGTTGAAATATTGTTTTTCTAGCACCTTTTGGAATGCCTTTACCATTGTCACTTATATCTATATAAACAAACTGCGACTGATCGGTAACGTGTATATCTATATTTCCTTCACCACCTAAAGCATCGACTCCATTTTTGATGATATTCTCAAGAACCCACTCCAAAAGAGGAACATTAATACTTGCTATTACAACATTACCGTTCGAGGTAGTATGCTTAAATTGCACCTTTTTTGAAAGCCTTGGTTTTAAATAAGTTAAAGTATTTTCAATTAATTTATTTACATCATGTTGCTCTAAGTTTGGCTTAGATCCAATTTTAGAAAAACGATCCGTTATTGTCTCCAACCTGCTTAAATCGCTTCTTATTTCTGAGATTGTTTTTTCATCTACATTTCTGGATTTTAAAACTTCAATCCACGCTAATAAAGAAGATAAAGGAGTTCCTAATTGATGAGCCGTTTCTTTTGCCATTCCCACCCAAACCTGATTTTGTTCCGCATTTCTGGCGGTGCTAAATAAGGAATAAGCGATTAAAAGAAATAAGCCAATTACTCCTAACTGCACAAATGGATAGTACTTTAATTTAACTAACAAGGGAGAATCAGCATAGTATATAAATCGGACCTTATTGTCGCCCAAATTGATTTTTATCGGTTGGTTTGTTTCTTTCATTTCAGAAACAATCTCCCCAACATATTCAGATGAGTTCATTTTTAAAGAATCTAGATTGCCAAACGCTAAGACATTTTCATCTTCATCTGAATAGATTACTGGGGCGAAAGCTGAATTAGTAACAATATCACTGTTAAAAGATTCTACTTGCTCTTCCAAAACGGTTCTTAATTCAGAGAAAATGATAGACTCATCGTAATATAGAAATATCTTTTGATCTTCAAAATAATATAACTCAACGACCTTGTTTTGCCTTTGCATTTCTGCGAGCCTCTCCTTTAAGTAAGTTGTATCAGTAGATAAAGCAGAGTCTAAATTCTTTGTAATTACAGTATTGTCTATTACACCCTTGTTTTGAGTGATAATGATTGGTATAGTCGTGTTGCTAAATAAGATCTGTAAATAAAACGTTGGATCTTCATCAACTGGAGCATTGACAACTCGTCGGTTTGCTTCAGCCCATATTTCAACTTTTTTCCGTTCTTCTTCTGAGATTTTTTCAAATAACACTTGTGTGTAGTTCACAAGTTCTGCCTTTCTTTGAATGGCTTCCGCCCAGGATTTTGCTTTGTGTTTCTCTTCTTCTGCAATTTGGCTAACTAAAACTTGGGTGTACCACAAAGACACAAAGACAATAATGGCGGCTATTGCCGCCAACGCAAGTTTCCAACGCTGTTTTTTTGAATATATGTTCAAAATTCTTCCCTTATTTATTCTTAGACGATTATTATGAAATGAAAGTTGCCATATTTATGAAGGGAAAAATAAATTAATACTAGAAATCTTCTTTAGGCTCAACATATTCTTCTTCATTTGGACTTACAATTTTATCCATAAATTTCCCAAACTTTGATTTCTTCTCCGTTTTCTCTTCTTTATTTTTAGGTAAAGGGACTTCCTCTTTTCCCTTTTGCTTGATATAAGAAGAATCTATCTCCACTTGGAAAGGGTTTGCCTTTTTCTCTTCTTTTGCAGGATTTTGAAAATTTTCATTCTTAAACACTCCAAATTCTTTATTTAAAATGCTTTTAACGCTCTGTTTTTCCTTGGCGAAACGCTCCTTTGCATTTGATTTAAACTGTTTTCCATCATAACTGAATTTAGGTTCATCAACAGTACCTGTCATCTTTACAAAGAGCTTACTCTTTCCTAATCCATCATCTTCAATGTAACCGAATTCACTTTCTTTTGGCTTTCTAACTTTTCGATTCAGCACCTGGCTGAGTAATAAAACGAAATGATAATCTATTTCATTATTAAAAGTGTGTGTCCCTGAGATGTTGACATCTAAAGCGGACGAAAACAGATCAAAATTTGGGATTATGACCGTTTCATTTTTTATTAATATTTGATTCGTGAGCTTTTTAAATTTCACCTTCTCCAATTCATTTAAATCAATATACTTTGATAAAGCTCTCAAAGGCTCATAATTTTCTAACACTCCATTTTTAATAGTCAAATCAATTTCTGCTTCAATCGATTTGGGATCTATTTCTAATGTCTTAGACCAATTTGAGCTATACCGTATTGATGCTTTAGCAATACCCGAAATATTCTCGGCTTTTAAACTGCTTTGTCCAAAATTATTAAAGCTCCAAAATAATTTTCGTACATCAACTTCCTCAAGATCTACTTTGCAGTTTAGCTGCAGTCGGCGATTCTTTAATTCTCGAATAAATAAATCCCCAGAGACTATTCCTTCTTGTGAATTAAATCTGGCATTCCGTACATCTATTTGTTGATTTTTCACAATAAAGTCAGCCTCTAAGTTGCTCAACTTAAATTTATTAAATACTAATGAATCTATTTTAGTGTTCAAGTAAACCGTAATCAAAGGCGAAATATCCAATTCATATCCAATAGAATCATTCTCGTTTTTTTCATTAGATTCCAACAATTGAGCTAAGTCAACTTTAGGAGAACTTAAAGTTGCATCTATAAATAAAGGCTCTTCTTTTTCAAGTAAAAACCCAATCAAATTATTGAGCTTTCCCGAAAACCCGAAATTATTTTCAGCTACTTTGCCAACTAAGTTGGTAACTTCAATGGTATTATTATTAAAATTCAATTGCCCATTTAAGCCACTCAAAATCTGTGGTTTACTTTTATATTGAAACCCCAAGTCAATGAGATCAAGTTTTCCTTTGATAATAGAATTCTTCCAATCATTTAACTCATAAGTGCCAACTTTAGATAAATTCCCATTTACATCTAGGTTTGCGTTTATACTGCCCGTTGGGTTTAATACCATATCCCAATCAAAAAGAGTTATTAGGTCTTTTAAACTGAACTTAATTGAACCATGGTATTCATAATTTGGATTTTTGAAATTTTCTATATTTAATGTCCCGTCTATTTTCCCCTCATTCAAAGTTGTTTCAAACTTCGTGAAGCTAAGCTTCGTAGTTTCTAATTTATTCCCAATGCCATTTTCTATGCTGCCTTTTAAGAAACTGTTTGAAAATTTAAGATCACTCTTCGTATCTGCAAATAACCCATCGGTAATGGAAAAGTTAAAGTCATACGAGGGTGTGCTTAAGGCGGAAATATCGCCGGAAATACTTCCACTAAAACTTGCCAAACCTTTTATTTTATAACGACTTAGATTGTTCCTTATTGATTGGGGAAGTAAAGCAATGGCCTTCGCTAAATCTGCATTTTTACTCTTTAGAGTAGCGTTTATTTGACTCGTTTTTTTTCCAAATAAATAATTCCCATCTACGGTCAAATTCATTTCATCAATACCTAAATTGGAATTGGTGAAACTAATTTCTTGTTTATTTTGATCTACTTTGCCGTCTGCGTAGATAAATAAGGTGCGATTTTCGAATAAACTCAAATCTCCAATTCTTAGAATTGTTTCTTTTAAAGTAGATTTTACTTTTAAATCAAAAATTGATTCATAAAAACTTCCACTTAATTCAGCTTCATCTATAGAAAATGAAACTTGTACATTTTTTGAATAATCAGCATAGGTGAAATCCATATCGTTTACAGACACTTTTTCTAATTGGGTTTTAAACCCATTGCCCTTAGCGCTATCATTTTGATTCCAGAAAATATAATTAGCCCTCCCACTGTTATCAATAAGCATATTGCACTTACCGTCACTAATTTCTAAACCAGTTAGCTTATATCTTTTTTGCAATAAGTCAGATAAATTCAGTTGAACAGCAACCTTTTTGGCGGCAAGTAATGTGTCGTTTTTTGCATCTACAGAATGAATAACAACATCGGTAAAAACAACAGATGCAAAAGGAAAACTTTCCCAAACGCTGAAGTCAACATTAGATACCTCAACTTCAGTTCTTATATTCTTGTTGATGTTTTCAACCACATATCCTTTTATCTCATCGCCATAAATAAGCCCAAACGAAACCACTCCTGCTGTAAATAAAAAAAACAGGATTAAGATTACTGTAAAAGTTATTTTAATGAATCTCATCTTAGAGAAACGAAAAATTTTAGGTTTAGGTATAAGGGTTTAATTCTTGTGATTTCTTGCACTATTCGCTTTCGGTCCTTCTTAATCCTCCAGCCCTATGCATGAGTCCAGTTTCTCTTTCTGATAAGTGTCTAAATCTTCCTCTTGGTAAATCTTTTTTGGTTAAGCCTGCAAATTGCACCCGATCCAGTTTAGTTACTTTATATCCCATAGACTCCATCATTCGACGAATAATTCTATTTTTTCCAGAATGCAATTCAAGAGAAACTGTTGATTTTGGAGTATTGGGTATATAGAATGCCTTATCAACTGAGGTATTGCCGTCTTCTAACGTTATTCCTTCAACTAGTTTA
>CAYPJC010000170.1:0-5399 GCA_964410855.1 uncultured Flavobacteriales bacterium
GTTGCTATAAACTTGAAATTGGTAATGACGCTACATTTTCGGGTTTCAATTCTTCCGTGATCTAATTCTTCACTAATTGTTGTTTCTATATTTTTTCCAAATCTAAATTCATCTAAAATGTCTTGATGTAATTGTGCTTGATTTTCTTTTACAGCTAGAATATAATCTGCTTTTTCTTCTATAATCTTTGATGCAATATCTGTTTGACAGCCCATAGCATCTATCGTTACAATGGTATCTTGTATAGACAAGATTTCTAACAGTTTTGGAATAGCTGTTATTTCGTTTGATTTTTCATGAGTTTTTACTTGACCTAAAACTAAATTGTTGGTGCAGGCAAAAGCACTTACCATATGTATAGGCGATTTCTTGCCTTTAGATTTAGCACCTCTAATGGTTTTACCATCTATAGCGATAACTTCTTTTGGTACTAGTTCAGATAAGGATTGCACCCATTCTATAAAGCAAACTTCAAACTGTTTACTATCTATAGCAGAGAATACGCGGTTAAAGGTATCGTGCGAAGGAATCCCATTCGGTAAATCAAGGAATGTACGTAAAAAAGTTTCTTTTTCTTGAGCATAGAGTTCCATTTCATTCCATGAATCTGCGCCACAAATGACTGATATTATGCCGATAAGAAGGATGTCATTTAGTTGATGAAGTTTTGTTAAATCACGTCTAGGGTCGTTTATTTGCGTGAAAATTGACTTTAGTTTATTTGTTGTTTTCAAAATGTGTAAAATATTGATTATCAATATAATATACGATTTTAAGCATTGAAAAACAACCTTTTTTATAGGTTAGGGTGCTTTTTTTTAGATGCGTTTGCCCTGGTTTATTATTTAATTTATGGTGATGATAGAGAAAAAATATACCTTATTCCCGGGGGAACACTTAATATCTCATTTGATGCACAAAATATTCCAAAAAGCATTAATTTCTTAGGTGAAGGAGAAATTGAAAGCACTTATTTAGTCGATAAGGACACTAACGATTACAATGCAGTATTATTAAGAATCTATCTACTAGAAGAAGAGGGGTTTTTAAAAACCTCTGACTCGATTAAACGTGCCAATTTAAGCCGATTAGCAAGTTATGAAGCAAAGTTAAATAGAGACTTCTTTAGATGGGCTCAAGGAGAAATTAAGTACTTAAATCTATTTAATATACTTCGATACCCTGGCCTTCGAAAGTTTAAGACAGGAAACAAGGATTTTAAAGTATCCGAGAATTACCCAAAGGTATTGGATGGCTTAAGCTTGAATGAAGATGAGCTTTCAGACATAACCTACTACAGCCATTTAGTCACTCGATATGTATTTGACAAAGTCAAAAAAGAAAAATTGGTTAATGATTCTACAGACAAAAAATATTTATACCTAGTCAAATTTGATGAGGAAATAGAAAATTCATCCGTAAAAAGTCAAGTTGCCTATTGGGAAGGTTTAAATAATATGACAATAACTACCGTTCCTGAACTGTACATGGAGAAACTTCGAAACCTCATTACAGATAGTATACAATTGAATTATTTAGAAAATAGATATCGAAAAGTAATTTTAACCAAAAAAGGAAAGACTTCTCCCAAATTTAGTTTTATAAATCAAGATGAAAAATTAGTTGCTCTTGATGACTTAAAAGGCAAACTAGTGTATATTGATGTTTGGGCTACTTGGTGTCTCCCTTGTTTGAAAGAAATTCCGCATTTAGATACTTTACAAAAGGATTATAGCAATAAAAACATTGTATTTGTTAGCATCGCTTGGGAGGATAATAGGGAAAGGTGGGAAAAAGTGATTAAGGAGAAAGAAATGGGTGGCATACAATTATTTTCTAAAAATAAAGATGCCGACTTTTTCATTGATTACACTATAAGTGGAGTTCCTAGATTTATCTTATTGGATCAAAATCTAGACATTATAGATGCCTCAGCAAAAAGACCGTCTGACCAAAGTTTGAGGCAACAGTTGGATGAATTATTAGAGCAATAAACCCGAAATCAATCGCTCTTCTTCCGAACCTTCAACCCTCCTATTTTACTTGTTTCAGCTGAAGAGCTTGTTTTAGGTTTGTCTTTTATGGAATTAGGCCCTTTATCTCCAAAAGGTCTTTTGGGAGCTTCTTTTGGCTTCTTTTCCATGGGACCTCTTTTGTAAATCACCAATCCATTCAAAAAGTTACGCAGAATTTGATCCTTAAGCTGTCGATAATGAGGATGCTCTTCATTTCTAAAAAAAGCACTCAATTCAGTTTTAGATATTTCGTAATCAACCAACTTCAATATTTTAATAATATCATCATCCCTAAACTTGAGAGCAACTCGCAGTTTTTTAATAATATCGTTATTAGTTAAAGCCATGCTTTTCTATTTTCTCGCAAGTTAATCATGTTTTTGTTTTCGTGTAATAATTTGAAGCAAGCTCACCGTTAAAACTGAGATTGTTTTTTCATTCCGTTGCACTCCACTCATCGTAATGGCGTAATTTATTGATTTTTAGAACAATAATTAAAACTCTTAGATCAAACTCAGATTATTATCTAAAATTAAAGGCATAAAAAAAGAGGCACAAGGCCTCTTTTCTATTCTAAACTTATTTCTAATTAGTTGGCTGCTAAGTATGATGCAACTCCTTCGTGAGAGGCATTCATTCCTTCTTTACCTTCACTCCAGTTTGCAGGACAAACTTCTCCATTATCTTCAAAGAATTTTAAAGCATCAACCATTCTTAATGCTTCTTCAACATTTCTTCCCAATGGCAAATCATTTACTAATTGATGCCTAACAACACCTTCCTTGTCAATTAAGAATAAACCTCTGTATGCAATCATTTCTCCGTTAGCAATCAACTCTCCTTCTTCATTGTAGTCATATTCTCCAGCCAATACATCATAATTGGTAGAAATTGTTTTGTTGGTATCTGCAACAATTGGATAAGTCACTCCTTTTATACCGCCTTCATTTTTATTCAACTGCAACCACCCCCAATGAGATTGTTCTGTATCGGTAGAAACAGCTACTAACTGAACACCTTTACTATTGAAAGCTTCTAATTTCTCTTGAAAGGCGTGTAATTCTGTAGGGCAAACAAACGTAAAATCCTTTGGATAAAAGAATAAGATTACATGCTTTTTACCAAGGTATTGATCTAGAGAAAAATCTTCTACTATTTCTTCACCATTAATTACTGCACTTGCTGAAAATTTTGGGGCTTTACGCCCTACTAATACGCCCATTTTATAAATTTTTTATTTTGGTTTTTATTTAAGAATACAAAGTTAATTGAATAGCGCTCAACCTGAAAGAATATTAAGAAGTTTTAATGAAATAACAAGCTTAATAAAGCAAAAGAGACACCGATTAGCAGAGGGGTTACTTTTTTCCAATGAATGGTATGATCCTCATTGTTTTCGAGAAGAATTGTTGTAGATAGGTGCAAAATGATACCAACTGATAAGGCCAATAAATTTTGAAATGTTTCAGCTGTAAAATGGAATGCACTGCCAACATATACTCCTAATGGAGCGCAAAGAGAAAATAAAACAATTCCTATTATTATTAGTCTCTTTTTTAACTGATAGCCTAGCAATAGACTTCCCAAAACAAAAGATATTGGAGCTTTATGAATTAACAAGCCAATAAGGTATGCTTTTAAGGTATGTGGCTCCCCCACTTCATTAATTGGAAAAGCTTCTAAAAAGGCATGAATCGCTAAACTGAAAAATATTAAGAAGGGGAATTTCCCAATTCTAGAATGATTAACATGAGAATGTCCATGTTCTATTCCGCCTGAAAAGTAATCCAATATAAGTTGAAGAAAGAAACCAATTAACAAGAATAATCCAACAGAAGAACTATTGCCGTCAAACAATTCAGGCAAAAGATGTAAAAAGCATATACCTAATAAATAAGCGCCACTAAAAGAGAGTAAATAGGGAATTAATGGTTTTAGTTCTTTTTGCTTTATAAAAACTAACAGACCACTAGCAAGGCTAATAAAAAAGAGTAGAAAATAAGTCATTTGGTATTCATCTTTTTAACTAACATTATCAGTCGGTCAGATTTTTCGGGATTAAATTGATTTAAATCATAATCGCCATACGTTTGAATTATTTTCATATCTACTTGTTCAAAGTAAGTTTCAAAAAGGCTTAGATCAATTTGTTTCACATATTCTTCGTAGTGAAAAGTTTCGCCATTATCAACAAACTCAATATGCTTTACAATGAAACCATTCTCACTCTTCTTTTTTATTTGAAAATCTAATTCGCCTCTTTTTATAAGATTTTCCTGAGGCAAGGTTTTTAAAACCTTAGTAACATTTAAATAATCTAGAACCAGATACCCTTCTGGTCTTAAGGCTTCTGATATTGATTTTAAAACTTTTAAATTGTCCCCTTCTTTAAGAAAATAGCCAAAACTGGTAAAAAGGTTAAGCACTAAATCAATTTCGGCATTCAATCCAAGATAACGCATATCCGCTTTTTGGAACTTTAGGCCTTCTTCTGAAAAACGATTTGCATGTTCTATGCTTTCTTCACTTAAATCAATTCCCAAAACATCATAACCCAATTCATGCACCTGGATCGCATGCCTCCCTTTTCCACATGCCAAATCCAGTACCTTTTTCGAATGCTCGAGTTTAAGCTGATTAAACAAGTTAGTTATAAATTGTTCAGCCTCAGCATAGTCTCTATGCTTGTAGAGCAAGTGATAATGATCTGAATCAAACCAATCAACAAACCAATTTTCAATGTTTTTTATCATGCTATTTTGAAAGTCGTCAAAGTTATACATTAGTAAAAAACTATCCAGATTCTTTAAACTATTAAGTTCTTTCATTTTTTTTGAAAGAAACATTGTTTTATAAGAGTATTTTATCTTATTTCGTATCTTGGTTTTTCGTTAGCACTATCTATTAGAATTTAATAGTATCCGGGACTGATTCAACAATAATGGGAATAAATATTTACGATTTCTATACTAAAATGGAGCAAGATGACATTATGTTGTCATTCAAAGGTAATATTACCTCTGAATTGCTCACATCCGTTCTTCAGATTATGGAGTCAAAAATGGATAAGTTGAATGAGCCAAGTAAAATCAAACGGAAAGTGTATAATATAATGGTTGAAGCGCTTCAAAATTTATATCACCACTTAGACAAACAACCCGAATCAGTACCAAGCGGCCATAATACTGTTATTTTTATGATTGGTAAAACAGATGATTCATATTCTGTGTTTACTGGAAATTATATTAAAAACGAAAATGCCGATTTATTAAGGTCTCGTTTAGAAAAAATAAACTCTCTAGATGAAGTCGAATTAAAAGCATATTACAAAGAAGTATTGAACAACGGAATGATGTCAGCTAAAGGCGGCGGCGGTTTAGGAAT
>CAYPJC010000171.1:0-5319 GCA_964410855.1 uncultured Flavobacteriales bacterium
AGTTACTATTTTCAAAATTCAGAGAGTTTATTCTGAGTTTCTGATGTTCTTTGGGTATGTTTTACAACTTGCTTTTAAATACAATTATGCTACTAAAATAACAAGAATAAAAGACCTTTAATTGCTGCTTTCTGATCGCTTTTCAATCTCATCCCGCAAGCGAGAGGCTTCTTCATAGTCTTCGGTATCAATTGCATGTTGAAGTTTTTCTCTTAAATCTGATAACTTCAACGAAGCTATACCTTTTTTTTCTTTTTTAGGAGAAGCTTTTTTAGCAGGTACACTTCCAGAGGAATCAGAAGGGCCTTCTTCGTCAATAGTAATACCTGCTTCCTTTAATATGAATTCATAAGTATAAATAGGGCATTTAAATCGAACTGCTAACGCCACAGCATCTGAAGTTCTGGCATCAATTTCTATTTCTTTTCCATCTTTTTCGCAATGGAGCTTTGCATGAAAAATGCCCTCAATTAAGTTAAAAATAACAACCTCTTTAATTTTTATATCAAAAGATTCAGCAAAACTTTTAAATAAATCATGAGTTAATGGCCGACTTGGAGTCATATCCTCTAGTTCGATGGCAATAGCTTGTGCCTCAAAACCACCTATTATAATTGGCAACCTTCTTTTTCCTTCTTGTTCGCCCAAAACCAAAGCGTATGCCCCAGATTGGGTTTGACTGTAAGAAAGTCCAACAATGTCTAATGCTATTTTTTCCATATTGAATTAATACCCTATTTTTATTTTAAAGTTCTAATTCGAAGAGAGATTCATGGCTTTGGCAGCTTCTACTAATTTCGGAATTACCTCAAATGCGTCTCCAACTATTCCATAGTCAGCTGACTTAAAGAAAGGTGCTTCAGGGTCATTGTTAATCACAACAATCACTTTGCTTTGATTTACACCTGCTAAGTGCTGTATAGCTCCGGAAATACCAATTGCAATATATAAGTTAGGCCTGATGGCAACGCCTGTTTGACCAACATGCTCGTGATGTGGTCTCCAATCCATATCAGAAACTGGTCGTGAGCAGGCTGTTGCAGCACCTAGTTCCCTTGCTAACTCTTCTATCATTCCCCAATTTTCAGGGCCTTTTAAACCTCTTCCAGCACTTACCACTTTTTCTGCTTCGGTTAACGGTAGGTCAGTACTTTCAATTTTTTGTTCAATCACTTTTAATCTAGAATCTGCTAATTCAACAGCAAAGTCAGAAACTGCAGCCGTTTTTTCTAGCTCTTTTTTCTCAATAGCATTAGGTATAACAGTGATAATTTTTTGAGCTGTTTTTATTTTAATATGAGCATAAGCTTTTCCTGAGAAAACGGCTTTTTTAATGGTTCCGTCATCATTAGGCAATGCAATTGCTCCACTAACCATGCCTGCCGTCATCATAGCGCTCAATATCGGCGCAATTGCTTTGCCAGACAAGTCGTGTGATAGAATAATTGTTTCAGCATTTTCAGCTTCAGCAGCTTTCTTTAATGTCTCAGCAATTAAACTCGGCTGAAAGTCATTCAACTTATCACTCTTGACCTGTAAGATTTTATCTGCTCCATATTTTCCAGCTTCATCTTGATCAGAAGCATCTCCAAATTGAACTGCAGTTACTGTAGATCCAATTTTTTCAGCATATTGAGCCGCATAAGAAATAGCTTCTAATGCTGATTTGTTGATATGGTTGTTGGTGGTATTAACGTATACTAAAATGCTCATATTTAGATAATTTTTGCTTCGTTTCTTAATAATTCTAACAATTCAGCAGGATTCCCTGCATCTACATATTTACAGTCCCCTTTTGCGGCAGGAAGCTCATAGCTAACTACTTCAGTAACATCTTCTGCTTCGATTGGTTCGATCACATTTAGTGGTTTTGACCTAGCTGCCATAATTCCTCTCATGTTTGGAATTCTAGCTTCTGCCATTCCTTTAGCAGCAGATAGAACAAATGGGGCATCTACTTCTATTACTTCTTTACCGCCCTGAATATCTCTTTCAATGGTAGCGGTATTTCCATTCATATCTAACTTACTTGCATAAGAAACATAAGGAAGATCCATTTGAGCAGCAATCATACCACCTAATTGCGAACCATTATAATCTATTGTTTCTTTACCAGTAAAAACTAAATCATACCCATTCTTTGTGGCGTAAGATGAGATTTGAGAAGCAGTTGTTAATGCATCCTTCGGATCCATGTTTACTCTTACGGCATCATCAGCTCCTATTGCTAAAGCTTTTCGGATGGTTGGGTCGTTTTCTGCAGTTCCTACATTAAGGACAGTTACATTTCCTCCATTCGCTTCCTTTAGCTCTAAAGCTCTTACTAGGGCATACCATTCATCGTATGGATTGATAATAAATTGAACACCTTTGGTGTCGAATTTTGTTTGATTATCGGTAAACGCAATTTTCGCGGTAGTGTCCGGAACTTTACTAATGCAAACTAATATTTTCATAAAAACGTTCTCTGTTTATTTAGATTTTCAGCTGTGTTACGAGCCTTTTTCAAAGATTACAAAAGTAACCAAATCATAGGAAATGATTGCAGGTGTTTTGTTAACCCTATTTCTTTGACTTAAATACATCAATTGAATTTTTGTTGGCTATCATGTCACTTTACAGCGATTAAATTACCAATTAACCTTTACTTTTCTTGAAATGTGAATGTTGCATTTTTTTTGTTTGTTCTCATTTTATAATTTAATACTTTTGAACTCCTTTAATTTATAGGTTAAAATATGAAAACACTTCAGTTTAGAGAAGCATTGAGAGAGGCAATGAACGAAGAAATGCGCAATGATGAAAGCGTATTTTTAATGGGTGAAGAAGTTGCTCAGTATAATGGAGCATACAAAGTAAGCCAAGGAATGCTGGAAGAATTCGGTGAAAAACGGGTTATTGATACACCAATTGCAGAATTGGGCTTTGCCGGAATTGGTGTAGGAGCTGCCATGAATGGATTAAGACCTATAATAGAATTCATGACGTTTAATTTTGCCTTAGTTGCAATAGATCAAGTAATTAATTCAGCAGCTAAGGTCTTAAGTATGTCAGGAGGTCACTTTGGAGCTCCTATGGTTTTTAGAGGACCAACTGGTTCCGCTGGTCAATTAGGTGCTCAGCATTCACAATCGTTTGATAATTGGTTTGCAAATGTCCCAGGTTTAAAAGTAATTGTTCCCTCAAATCCTGCAGATGCAAAAGGCTTGTTGAAATCAGCTATTCGTGACAATGATCCTGTTATTTTCATGGAATCTGAACAGATGTATGGCGATAAAGGAGAAGTTCCTGAAGGAGAATATTTGATTCCAATTGGAAAAGCAAAAATTGTAGAAGAAGGAACTGATGTTACTATTGTTTCATTTGGGAAAATAATGAAGGTAGCTTTAGAAGCATCAAAAACTCTTAGGGAAGAAGGGATTAGCGCTGAAGTTATTGATCTAAGAACCATTCGTCCGATAGATTATGAAACTGTCATTAATTCAGTTAAGAAAACCAATCGAATGATTATTTTAGAGGAAGCATGGCCACTTGGTAATATTTCTACAGAGCTTAGCTATATGGTTCAACGAAATGCGTTTGATTATTTGGATGCACCAATTAGAAGAATTAATACGAAAGATACACCACTTCCTTATGCTCCAACTTTAGTGGATGCATGGTTTCCAAAAGTGAAAGATGTTATATCAGCAGTTAAAGATGTAATGTACGTTAAGTAAGGTTCAATACCTTATACCTACAAGCTTTCAAGTACTAAAGGATTTATTTGCAAGAAATTGTAATTAAATCTACTTTTGCCACCTTCAAAAATTTGGGGAAAACAGAATAATTATATAAAAACTATGGAAAATTTCTTATTGTATTTAGTTCCTTTCTTAGGAATCATTGGATTAATAATTATGGCGATTAAATCAGCTTGGGTATCAAAACAAGATGCTGGAGATGATAATATGAAAGAGATTGCTGCACATATTGCCACAGGAGCAATGGCATTCTTAAAAGCAGAATGGAAAGTAATGGGATACTTTGTTGTTATTGCTGCTATATTATTAGGCTGGTCTGGTACTATGTCTGATAGTTCACACCCTGTTATTGCAATTACATTTATTATTGGAGCATTTTTATCTGCTTTTGCAGGTTATTTAGGAATGAACATCGCCACAAAATCGAATGTTAGAACAACCCAAGCAGCTAGAACTTCTTTGTCAAAAGCGCTAAATGTTTCTTTTACAGGTGGCACAGTTATGGGTCTTGGAGTTGCCGGTTTAGCAGTTCTAGGATTAGGCGGAATATTTATTGTTCTATTAAGTCTGTTTGGGCCTTAAGGGACTATGGCCGGAGAAGGGAGCTACATTTTTGCAATTGAAATTTTAGCTGGATTTTCTTTAGGAGCTGAGTCAATTGCATTATTCGCACGAGTAGGTGGTGGTATTTATACCAAAGCAGCTGACGTAGGTGCTGATTTAGTAGGAAAAGTTGAAGCAGGTATTCCTGAAGATGACATTCGTAATCCAGCAACTATTGCAGATAATGTTGGTGACAATGTAGGTGATGTTGCAGGCATGGGTGCTGATTTATTTGGATCTTATGTCGCAACTATGTTGGCAACAATGGTATTAGGAGCTGAGGTTCAATTTCAAACATCTACAGGTTTGGATGATTTCAATGGTCTTTCCCCAATTCTTTTACCAATGGTTATTGCTGGTATGGGGTTAATCTTCTCAATAATCTCAACTGTATTTGTAAAAATTAAAGGGGAAGACGGAAACGTTCAGAAAGCACTAAATCTTGGAAACTGGTCTTCTGTTATAATGACAGCAATTGCTTCTTACTTTTTAGTAGATTATTTGATGGTAGAGAATATGGTCATTAGAGGTTATGAATTAACTTCAATGGATATATACTGGGCGATTATTACAGGTTTAATTGTTGGTGCAATCATGAGTCTAGTTACTGAGTATTACACAGCAATGGGTAAAAAACCGGTTAACTCTATCGTTCAACAATCATCTACTGGCCATGCAACCAATATTATTGGTGGTTTAGCTGTAGGGATGGAATCAACAGTTATTCCAGTATTAGTTTTAGCAGCAGGAATTTATATCTCCCACATGTTTGCAGGTTTATACGGTGTAGCAATAGCAGCAGCAGGTATGATGGCAACAACAGCTATGCAATTAGCAATTGATGCTTTTGGTCCTATTGCAGATAATGCAGGTGGAATCGCTGAAATGAGTAAGCAAGATCCAATAGTAAGAGAAAGAACAGATATTTTAGATGCCGTTGGTAATACAACTGCAGCAACAGGTAAAGGTTTTG
>CAYPJC010000172.1:0-5317 GCA_964410855.1 uncultured Flavobacteriales bacterium
CAACTTTTCTTCTTCTACAATCAATTTTATAATTGCCTTAGTGTCTAAGTTCTTCATTTCTACCTTCAGGTTATTCTTGTCGATTACTGCCAAAATATCACCTAATAAGGGGTAGTTTATTTCAAACACAAGATTTTTTTTAATCTGCTGTTCAATAATTTCATTTTCTTTGATAGCCAAAGCTGGTGATTCTTTATAGGCAGATATCAAGCCACCAATTCCTAGTTTGGTGCCTCCAAAATACCGTACAACCACTATGTAGGCGTTCGTTATATTGAATGATCGAAGCTGTCCTAAAATTGGAGCACCGGCAGAATTGGCTGGCTCACCATCATCATTTGTTAAGTAATATTCATTATCCCCAAAGCCAATTCTTAAAGCCGAGCAAAAATGTCTTGCTTTTGGATGAATCGCTTGAACTGATTCCAGCCTCGCTTTGCTATCTGAAGCTTCAGTAATGGGAAAAGCATAGGCAATAAATTTGCTTCCTTTCTCTTTGTATATTGCTTCTGATTCTCTTTCTAAGGTAAAAAAACGACTCATGTGGAGAGCGAGATAAGGAGAATGGCTAAAACAGAACTTATTATCCCGACTTTATTTATGAGACTAAATTTTTCTTTAAAAATTAAATAGGAAGAGAAGCTAGTAAGGATAACAACTCCCATGTTATTAATCGGAAAAACCTCTGTGCTATTTAAATTAGATGCATTAAATGTTTGAATTAAAAAATAAATGGAACCGTAATTTATGATGCCTAATATAATTCCTCCAATAATTGTTTCTGGTTTAAACCCGCCCTTATTTCCTTTCAAAACAAGCGTTAAAGAGCCAAGAATGAATGCAGTAAAGAAGATGGTAGATGAGAATAATTTAGAGGAATTAGTGTCGTCATTAAGATGAAACTCTTGATTGTATTTTAAAAAAGTATCTATGAGCCCTGAACCTAAAAATAATAGAATTAGAATTAAAAAGAGTTTCCAATTTATTCCTTTTTTTATTGCTTTTGGTTTTAAAGTAGAAAGGTAAATGCCGATCAAGGCTAGAATGATTCCTATAATTTTTAATTCTGTTAAAACTTCATCGTAGTAATAAACTGCAAAAATAACTGGTATTACTAAAGCCATTTTATTTGTAACAGATGCAACCGATGGTCCTAATTTCTGAGCTGTTGTGGCCATTAAATTGAACAGAAGAATGAATAAAACCCCCAACATTAAGCTATTTATAAACCACGGACTGCTGGCGACTGCATTAATATCAGGTAGTTCATCAAGTGCAAGAATGCCCGTGATTGTAGCAATGAAGTAGTTTATAACAATTGCTTGAAAGTTATTTACCTTGAATTTTTCAAATGCTTTAAACAATATGAAAATCCCGGTCGAACAGAGGATACTTAGTATTAAATAAATCATTTAGACTTTTCTAAGATAGATGCTTAATAGATCTTCTTTTATTTTATGGCTCGACTTTAAAACTCCCTTTATAGAAGGACTTTCAATTCCTGAATTAAAAACTTTATTGCTTCTGAAAATTCTACATTCATCCCAATTATCGCCTTTTATAAACTGGTTTAAAGTATGCCTTCCTCCTTCAATTATCATCGATTGAATTTCGTTCTGATAACAGAATTTATTCAATGAAGAATTGAAATGCTTATCAAAATCGATTTTAACATATTCGATGTTATTTTTTTGCAGGTTTTTTTCCTTGTTTAAAATGTAGGTTTTAGAAGTATCATTAAAAACCTGAAAGCTTTTCTTTAGTTTTAAATGTGGGTCAAGAATTATTCTAATAGGATTATTGCCTTCAAATTCCCTGCAATCAAGCTTTGGGTCATCAGTCTCAACGGTTTTTCGACCAACTAAAATAGCCTGTTCTTCAGCTCTCCATTGATGCACCAATTGTCTTGATATTGAGTTGCTTATCCAATTATTATTGGGCCCGATATTTTCCTTAATTCTGCTTATAAACCCATCAGCTGTCTCAGCCCATTTTAATATAATATATGGACGTTTTTTAAGGTGGAAAGTGAAAAAACGCTTGTTTAGCAGGACGCCTTGATCTTTAAGCAGCCCAACAGAAACCTCAACTCCATTTTTTTCTAAAGCTTTTATCCCCTTTCCATCTACTTCTCCAAACGGGTCTTGATTTGATATGAATACACGTGGAATTTCATGTTTAAGAATCAAGTCAACACAAGGAGGTGTTTTTCCATGGTGTGAGCAAGGTTCTAGGGTAACATAAAGCGTAGATTTAGAAAGAAGTGATTTGTCTGAAACAGATTTTATGGCATTAACTTCTGCATGCGCTTCGCCTAGCTTTGCATGAAACCCTTCTCCGATTATTTGGTTGTTATATACAATAACCGCTCCCACTCTTGGGTTTGGTGATGTAAAATATCTTCCTTTTTCGGCCAATTGAATGGCTCGTGCCATGTATGATTCATGAGTCTGCTCCACCACCCAAAAGTATAGAAAATACTAACTTCGGCCAATGATACTTAGTGAGCTAAAGAAAGAACTAAAGCTTAAACTGGAAGGCCAGTTTAATGAAAGAGAGATTCAACAACTATTAGTTATTCTTTTTGAAAAAATACTAAGTTTAAGTCGCGTGGAACAATCTCTTGCCGCGAACTTGATTTTAACTGAAGCTCAATCGAAGGAGCTGAATAAGGCTGTTAATCAATTACTTGAAAATATGCCGGTTGATTACATTGTAAATGAAACTTCGTTTTATGGCAGGGAATTTTATGTAGATGAGAATGTTCTTATACCAAGGTCAGAGACTGAAGAATTAGTGCTGATGGTGCTTGAAAATGAGCTTAAAAAGGGTCAAAGTATATTAGATATTGGTTCAGGAAGTGGCTGTATCCCAATTACTTTGGAGTTGGAAGGCAGTTTTGCCAAAGTAGATGCTTGCGAAATCTCAGAAAAGGCCAATGAGGTTGCACGAAAAAATGCCAAAGCTTTAAATGCTTCAGTAAATTTTACTAGGCTCGATATTTTAACACAAATTCCAAGTAATACCTACGACATTGTGGTCAGCAATCCTCCTTATGTTAAACAAGAAGAATTAGTAGGCTTAGATAAAAATGTGATAGAGTTTGAACCTGTTATAGCACTGGCTCCTGATGGAGAACCACTGACATTCTATAAAAGAATGATTGAAATTGCTCCTAATATCTTAAAAGAAGGAGGAAGATTATATTGGGAAATTCATGAAGATTTCGGAAAAGAGATTGTTGACTTATTGGAACAAAGTCAATTATTTTCAAATGTCCAATTGAAACAAGATTTATACAGCAGAGACCGATTAGTTAGAGCTGTTTTTAAGGCTTAGTACAATAATCAGAATAGGCTCTTTTGGCGTTTTTGTTCCCCAATTGAATGGCTCTTTTAAAAGCTTTACATGCAAGAGATTTCTTCTGCTGAACTTTATAACTCATGCCCATTAAAAAGTGTGCTCGATCGTCTTGGGGTTTTATCTTTAATGCATTCCTCAAATCGGCAATTGCCTGATCAATCGACTTGGTTTTTAGATAAATGAAAGCACGATTAGTAAAGGCATCGGAACTTTTTTGAATGGCTATACTTTTTGTATAATCTTGAATGGCTAGATTAAATTTGCCAAGTTCCGCAAAAGTATTTGCACGGTTAAAATAGGCATCTGCATGTGGCTTTAATTCGATTGCTTTATCATAATCTAACAGGGCTTTTTTAATATCTCCTTTTTGTGCTAATAAGCTTCCTCTGTTAGAGAAAGCATCTGCGTAATATGGTTTTAGCTTAATGGCTAAATTATACTCAGTGAGTGCGCGTTTATTTTGACCTTGCAGTTGAAGAAAGGACCCTAAATTATTGTGAGCTTGAGCTACATTGGGATATTTTTGGATGACATCTTCCCAGATTAATTGATCGTTTTCCCAAATTTTAGTTCGCTGGTAGCTCTTAAAAGCAAGAAGAAAAGGGATTAGTAGGAAGATAACTAAAGGGGGTCTTTTAATCTGCTGAAGGAAATGACCTAAAATAAACAATAGACCAATCATCGGAAGATAGATGTATCGATCGGTCGTTAGCTGATTACCAACGGGTATAATTTGAGTAACAAGAGCAATAGAGATAAGATAAAACCCTGCACCAAAAAATAGTAAAAAATGTTTTCGATAAGCCCAAGAGATATAAAATAAAAAAAGAAGAATTGGCAGCGAAATATAATAGCTTAATGGTAAAAAACCGTTATCTAATCTTGGGTATGGATAAAAAGCAGATAAATCAAAGGGTATTAGAAATTTAAAAGGATAAAACAATACAGAGTAACTAATTAAGAATATTCGGTCAAGCCAGTTAAATTGAACTGATAAATCAGAAAGATGACCGACGGATTCTCGAGAGAAAATTGTTATCAATCCAAAAACAACTGAAATTACAAAGAAGGGAATAAGCTGTATCCAATTAATTTTTTTATCGGATAGCTTAGAAATAAGATAGAATAAAAGTAATACTGGTAGAGATACTGCCATTGATTTCGAGAAGCAAGAAAAAAGAAAGAACAAGAAGCTAAAAAAGTAATTCGCTTGATTTTTAGTTGCTTCATACTTGAGGTAAAAAAGCAGGCTAATAAGATAGAAAGAAGTAAATACTAAGTTGCTAAATGCTGAAACCCATGAAACACTTTCAACTTGCAAGGGATGCAAAGCGAAAATTCCAACTAGAATCATAGCAACAATTTGTTTGAGCTTAAATTTTTTAAAAATTTGAAAAAGAAGAATGCAATTAAAACAATGAAAGAAAAATGAAAATGCTTTAAATGTGCTAGCGTCTAGACCTTTTAATTGATAAGCAATTGCGTAAATAAAAGTTGTTAAAGGCTGGTACATGCCAACAGAAGTCGAACTAAAAATGGTTTTTATGTTTGACCAATTTATTGAACGAATGGCTAGGTTGTTAACTACCTGGACTTTGTCGTCGAGCATTGTAAATTCAAAGCCAAAACTGCCTAGATAAACTGATAGGCTGCAAAGAAAAAGAAGAAAGAAAAATGCTAGGATATTTTTCATGTCAAATCCTATTCAAGACGATTCCAAGAGAATTGGTAGCTCAACCCCTTATCAGACTCTATACTAATTTTAGCTTCTAGCTGTGCAGCCAATGTGAAAATTAGAAGATAGCCAAATGTTTCTTGTTTTTTTGGATCATGACCTTTTGTGATTCCAATGCCATCATCTTCAATGTGCAAGTGTATTAATGGCCCCTCTGACTTCATGTTTATCTTGATTGTGCCATTTCTTTTATTCGGAAAAGCATGTTTGATTGAGTTT
>CAYPJC010000173.1:0-5316 GCA_964410855.1 uncultured Flavobacteriales bacterium
AAATTTCCAATTGTGCTTATGAGCAAGAGCTTTTGGGGAGGTTTGATAGACTGGATTAAAGAGGTTATGCTAGAAGCCAATAATAATATTAACGAAACTGATTTAGACCTTTTTTACCTGGCAGATACTGTTGATGAAGCGGTTGAATACATTGATGACTTCTATTCGAATTACTTATTAAAGCCTAATTTTTAATCAACTTTAATTTGCCCTTTTATTATCCTTCTCAACATGCTCAGACCAGCTAGGGATGCTCTTAAAATATTTCGCTTTCTATTTTTCTCAAACTGAAACTTTTTCGCATAAGTTCCAGCTTTACTAGCAACTGCAATCCAAACCGTACCCACAGGCTTTTCATCTGTTCCACCTTCAGGGCCAGCTACTCCTGATGTTGCTATAGCATAATCCGTTTTTAATTTCTGCCTTGCTCCTTCTGCCATTTGTGTTACAAGCTGTTCACTCACTGCGCCATGTCGATTCAAGATTTCTTCTTCTACATGAAGTAAATTAATTTTGGATTGATTAGAATAACTGATTATTGATCCCATAAAGTAAATGGAGCTTCCAGGAATTGCCGTTAATAATTTTGCAATACTCCCTCCAGTGCAACTTTCAGCTGTAGAAACGGTTTTATTACTCTTTACAAGAAGGTCACCAATAGCTTGCTCCATCGAAATATCATCCTCACCAAACACATATTGTGGTAATAAACCTTTCAATTCTTCGGCCTTCCAATTTACTTTCCTTTTAAGTTGATCTAATGAATCGCCTGAAGCACTTAATCGAATTTTAACAATTCCAGGTGACGGCAGATAAGCAATCTTAATATTTTCAAATTCAAGATTTGACTCCCATTCCTTAATTATTTCTGCCAGAAAAGACTCTCCTAAGCCTTCTGTCATAATTGTTTTATGATACAATTTTGGAAGCACAAAATGAGATTGTATTCTTGGCAATACTTCATCAGACATGAGGCCTTTCATTTCATATGGAACTCCGGGCATGCTAACATAAACTGTTTTTTGTTTTTCAAACCACATTCCACTAGCAGTCCCAAGTTCATTCGGCAATACGATGCATGATGCTGGCAAATCTGCCTGTCTAAGGTTTGATTCCAATATTTGCCGACCTCTCGATCCAAAATAAGCTTTAATCTTTTGTTCAATACTTAAATCTCGAACCAATTTTGTATTAAAATATTTACAAAGAACCCGTTTAGTAATATCATCCTTAGTTGGGCCTAAACCGCCAGTAATTAACACAAGTTTGTTGCGCTGACCTGCCTGTTCTAGGGCTTGTAGTATTTCTGGTTCTTCATCTTTGATAGAGTTTATCTGGGCTACTTTAATGCCGAGTTTATATAACTCCTTAGCCATCCAAGCAGAATTGGTATCAATAGTTTGACCTATTAAAATCTCGTCCCCTATGGTGATTAACTCTGCCTCCATTAAGAAAAAATAAGGTTATACTTAAAACGGTCTGTAACCTCCCCCTCGGAATTGAGAAAGACTTTTAATTATTCTAATCGGTGTAACACTTAAAATTGGAATACTAGAGTGATTCACAATTCGCTGAGCATATGGACCAACAAATAATCCTGTAGAAGCTTCTTGCTCCGTCATTATAACTGTTAAATCAGCTCCAATTTCTTTAGAGTAATCCATCGTCATTTCAGCAATATTGTCACCATGGATAAGTTTTTTTTCATGCTTGATGCCTTTCCCATCAAAAAATTCTTCAACTTGTTTTACCTTTAGGTTAAATATCTTTTCTTCTTCCTCATGATTCTCCGTTACTAAAGCTGCAATGTAAACAGTAGAACCAAATGCTTCAGCAAATCTAGCTACTTGAGAAGCTTTGTCTCTTGTATGCTTTGAACTATCTATAGGCATTACAATTTTATCATACCCTATTTTTTTTGCATGCGTTTGAATAGTCAAAACAGGAATAGTTGAAGAAGTTACAGTTCTATAAGCAACGCTCCCTAAAAAGAATTCTTCAAACCCACTTACTCCATGAGTTCCCATAACAATCATATCCGCTTTTACTTCCTCGGCAGTCAAACCAATTTCTTTAGAGACACTACCTTCTCTAACTTCTATTTAATATTCAACATTATACTTTAATTTAAAGCTATTTCCTATAGAATTTAATTCCTCGGTAACAATCTTTTTAATATTACTTTCATTTGATGAATTTACATTAGTTGCAGACAGATTAGGCAATACATCAATTTTAGAAGAAGTATAAACATGCAACAAATGCAGCTTTGAATTAAATTTGCTGCACAAATTTGCAGCATGTTCTAACGCCAATTTAGAAGTTTCAGAAAAATCAATTGGAATTAAAATTTTATCTACGTTAAAAGGCTTCTTCATCGAATTTGGGTTTGTAATTTGGGCTTCATTAAATTAATCCTTAAAGCTATTCAATTTTTAGAAGAAGACAATAAAAACAATAAACTTCTCTTTCCATTTTAGTAGTTTAACAGTAAAAGAGCCCTTATGATACACCCATCAGAATTAGTACTAAATCCAGATGGTTCAATTTATCATTTGAATCTAAAACCAGAGCATTTAGCGAATAAAATTATTTTAGCAGGAGATCCTGGCAGAATTGAAGCTATTTCCTCTTGTTTCGACAAAGTTGAATACAAAATTCAAAATAGAGAATTTATTACCCATACTGGTATATTTAATGGAGAGCGAATCAGCGCTGTTGCTACCGGAATTGGAACAGACAATATTGACATTGTTTTAAATGAGTTAGATGCTCTTGTAAACGTTGATTTGGAGAAAAGATCTATAAAACAGAAACTTACAAGTCTTGAGATTGTAAGAATAGGAACGTGTGGTTCAATTCAAGAAAGCGTTCCCTCTGATGAAATTGTAGTTTCTACTCATGCGATTGGCCTTGATGGATTGCTAAACTTTTATCAATTTGAGATGAACCCAAAGGAAGTAGAATTGTTTAATGAGTTTAAGTCTCAAACTAAATGGCCAGACAATCTAAACCAACCATACTTAGTTGCGGGCTCGTCAACATTAATTGAAAAGATAGGTAATGGGTTTCATAAAGGCATCACTATGACAGCCAATGGTTTCTATGCACCTCAAGGAAGAGCCATTAGATTAAAGCCCAAATATCAGGACATGAATGAGTTACTCAGGGCATTTAATTATAAGAACCTCCAAATTGTCAACTACGAAATGGAAACTTCGGCTCTATACGGATTAAGTCGTTTAATGGGACATAAAGCTTGCACAGTATGTGCTGTTGTTGCAAATAGATATGCAAATTCATTCAGCAAAAACTATAAAGCAGTTATTTCCAATTTAATTGAAACTGTATTAGAACGATTAACATCTGTGCGTGAATAACTACAATTTATAATCAAACTCAGGCTTGGTGAATTGGTATCTTTGTTTGTGATGGTAAACACTGAAAAAATTTCAGCCTTAATTAATCTCTTAGACGACCCAGACCAGTCAGTCTTTAATCAAGTTAGCGAAGAATTACTAGGACTAGGTTCTAACATCGTTCCAGCTTTAGAAGATGCTTGGGAAAACTCGTTCAATGCTGTTTTGCAAGAACGGATAGAGCAGGTGATTCATCAAATTCAATTTCAAAGTGTTGTGCGAGACCTAAAGGCTTGGAAACACAATTCTACAAAAAGTTTGCTAGAGGCTGCTCTAATTATAGCTCATTATCAGTATTCCGACTTGGATAAAGAGTTTATTTACAACTTTATAGATCAATTAACGCAGGACATATGGATTGAACTTAATTCCAGCTACACAGCCATGGAAAAAGTTGGGATAATGAATAAAGTGTTTTTTGAAATCTATGGATTTAGTGGTAATAAAAAAAACTATCATTCGCCTAGAAATTCTTACGTCAACAATGTTTTAGAAGCAAGAATGGGCAATCCAATTAGTCTCTCATTAATTTACCTTGAGGTTGCTCAACGCTTAAAGCTCCCTATTTATGGTGTCAACCTTGCTGAACATTTTGTTTTGGCTTACACAGAACTACCTATTGAGTATCTTGATAAAGTAAATAAAGAAAGTGTCCTATTTTACATTAATCCTTTCAATAAAGGCACTATTTTTCAATATAAAGATATTGAGCAATTTGTAAATCAATTAAAACTGGAGTTACAAGAAAAGTTTTACCTCCCTTGTGATCAGTTAACGGTTGTAAATCGACTTTTAAATAATTTGATTTTTTGCTACAATAAAGCAGGTTATAGGGATAAGGTAGAAGAGATTAAAATCTTAAAAAACTGTATCAGCTAGATTTTCGCTGATTTATAGTTTTCATACTTGCGATATAATGCGTCAAATCACCGCTATTATTAAAAACTGGGCTCACACTTAAACGATTGCAAAAAACAGAACCATTTTTCTTTTTACTGTAAATTCTACCTTCAAATTTTTTATTATTCTTGATAGCCCGATAAAATTTTTCTCTTTGCTTAGGATCTGTTTTTTCATCAAATAACATGTCAGAATATGGTGATTTAAATACATCAAACTTTCCTCCCAATATTTCCTTTTTTGTAAATCCAGTTAATTCATAAAAAGCTCCATTAGCAAAAGCAATCTTTGGTTTTCTTGGATCTATTATTACAACAGCCTCTTTAATGATTTCAATAGCCAAGTTCCGCAGCTTAAGCTTTTCTTCTTGCTCTTTCAAGCGATCAATTATTTGAGCATGTATAACATAGCCATCAACAAGTGGATGATGTCTTTGATCTTTTACCGAAACAGAAAAATGGTGCTTTATATCGTCAATATCAATAAATTGACAATCAATTTGAGTGTTCTCTTCGGCCTCTTCAGAAGCTCTTAAGGCAGCTCGAAAAGCAACCCATTGCTTAACAGGAATAATTTTTTGCACATTGTTATTTAACAACTTAAAAGGCTGAAAACCCAATAATTTATTTGTTGCGTTACTACAATATTTTATTTTTCCTTCCAAATTAATGACCATCGTTATTTCTAAAGAATCATTCTGAAGAACCTTTAAAAATTGATCTTCTGAGGAAAATGAACTGCCCTTCACTCTAGCACTTGTAGAATCAGGCAATGTAGTCTTTGAAATTCTTAATCCTTTAAGGTTTGATGCTTCATCTTGTTCGTTCACCGACATAACATTTTGCATAACTATTGATTTGAAAGGACTTATGATTACGATTAATATTGATAAAGGTTAACATTTAAATTACTTTTCATAATCTTCCTAAAAAACTTACTTTGGAGTTTCTAATACACAAAAATGTAAAACGAAATCATAAATGAAGAAATAATTAAT
>CAYPJC010000174.1:0-545 GCA_964410855.1 uncultured Flavobacteriales bacterium
GTAAGGCAGGTTATTTAACCTGCATTTGCCACGTGGAAAATGGTCGTGTTATTTTTCTGTTCTGAAATATGTTCCCCTTCACTCTTTTCCTTAATCAGGGTATTCTAGGGGGTTTTTGAAGTCAATGGTTCGTTAAGTTTTAATACAAATCCTTGACAATCAGTAATATAAGCGATTGAAAATTAGTATACATCCCTGATAATCAGTATTTTAGACCTGCATCTAACGCAGTTCGCAAATATGATTATCGAGGGACATACCGAGTGTAAATATCACCTAAAAAAGATTCTTGACAAAATGCCGAAACTCGGCAAATGGCAATATGGTTTTATGATGGAAATATTTGAACTTCTTCTGAGTATAAAAGGGCGAATCAATTTTCTACAGTTAGCCCGTTATGGAATCCACGGAGAGCAGCGATATCGTGCTCAGTTTGAAAAGCCGTTCGACTTTCTTTGCTTCAACAAAGAGTTGGTTTTGGAGTATGCGGGTGATCATCGTACCATCGCCTTGCCCCAAACAATTACAAGTAGGCAGGGTAATGC
>CAYPJC010000174.1:555-5301 GCA_964410855.1 uncultured Flavobacteriales bacterium
AGTCTGGTAAAGCCACTCCTGGTGTGGGATGGTGGTGGTCGGGATGTGCGGGAAAGATAAAATGGGGTATGGAGATAGGGGGTATAGCAGCAATCGATATAGACAACTACACAGCGTTTCACTTAGAAGCCGTTCAAACACCACAGGAACTCATTTCAGATAATTTGTTGGCCCATTATGCAGCAACGTTAATCCAGAGAAAAGATCAGTTTCTTTCCATTTCAAAATATGTTGTGGCGGACGCCTATTTTTCAAAGTATCGGTTTGCATCCGAACTATGCGAGAATGGTTTTGAACTAGTGAGCAGGCTTCGCAATGATGCCCATTTGCAATACATATTCAAAGGCAAGAAAAGCTCAGGTAAAGGTCGGCCGAAAAAATATGATGGTAAACTTGATTTTACCGACCTGAACACGGAGCAGCTCACTTTGATTGAACAGGATGATAATCACAGGGTGTATCAGGGAGTTGTACATTCTAGATCTTTGAAGAGGGACATCAACCTTGTCATTATGTATTCCAATAAGAAAGGTAAATGGTCGCACAAACTCTATTTCTGCACAGATATACAGCTCTCGGGAGAATTGGTGCTGAAATATTACCGGTCAAGATTTCAAATTGAATTCACTTATAGAGACAGCAAGCAGTTTGCTGGTCTCAATGATTGCCAAGCCAGAAGCGAAAACAAATTGCATTTTCATTTTAACGCCTCACTCACAGCTATCAATCTGGCTAAGGTGGCTTACTGGCTTCCCATTCCTAAGCAGCAGCGAAAAGCATTTTCAATGAGTGATGTTAAAACCGTGTGCTACAATGAATTACTGCTCAAAAGATTTTTTAGCGTGTTCGGTATTTTACCGAATATCAAGAAAAATAAAATCAGAGAACTTATATACTACGGGGCAATTGCAGCCTAAAAACGTAACGAACCATTGTTACATTGAAAGTCTAAAATTTACGAACGATGAAAAATATATTCTTTATTAATTCCCTTCTTTTTATTTTAATTTCAAATGTTGCTTTCTCCCAGACGAATGCTGACAGTGCCTTTGTGCATCATCAAATTCTAAATGGAGTTGATAGTGCGCAGTATATTTTTGAGGGGGAAGTTTTATATACAACAGGTTATTTTAATTCGTCTCAAAGCTATATTTACACATCCAATACTATGCGTGTACACCAAGTTTGGAAGAATGATAGTGGTAAGCCAATTTTAGCAGGAGAAATTGTAGAAATAGCAACACACGGTGGAAAGGTCGGAAATCAAGAATTACGTATTACACACAATCTTTCCTTCACGGCAGGTCAAAAGGGAATGTTTCTATGTGATTTATCAGGATATCCAGCTAATAATAATTCAATAACGCCTCAGGCTAAAAAATTGCAAGTATTTGATGGACTCTATTTTGATTATGATTTTTCCAAACATTATATTAGTTCATCTTACGCGAGATTTGATTTCGAATGCATAGACTTATTATACAGAACTATAGATTCCACGCACGTCGTAGAATGCTTGGATGTATACCCAAATGGGATACTGCAATTTCAGAAGTACAGTCAATTGATGGACTTGATCAATCAAAAAGCACAATCGGTTAGCGGAGGAGGTAATGCGATACTTACATATACTTTCGAAAATGCCGGAACTGTTTCGGTAGGGAATGATGATTTTTTTGAATTTGACGTTTACCTATCTTCTTCTACTCCTGGCTTTTTTGACACTGCAATTTTAAGAATAGATTATAACCCACTGGCATTCGGGACAAATGTGAGTATCAATAATAATGTAACCGTTCAAAGAAGGAGAGTTAATGGCTTCTCTGAATGATTATTTAGACCCGATGCCATCTGATGCTGGGAACAACAGCAGTATTTTGTATATTGGAGCAAGTGCATCTTTGGATGTTCAAAACAGGACAGCGCTTGGTTCTACTCCTAAACAATTATTACACGTTAAAATTGAGATCTCTAACTGTAATGCTGGCCCTCAACTTAGTTTTACCGATTTGGCGTTTATGGAATTATTTGCGTCTTATGCAACAAGTTCAAACGATACAAATTTATCATCATACTCGGCCATTATAGCTTCAGATACCGAAAACTCTGACCTATGTGTTATGGAAATTACAGGGTTTAGTACTTTTTTACCTTCCGATATTGCCAATGCTGGCGTCAGTCAATTGGCTATAATTCACGGAAATAATTTATTGGGAGCAGATGGTGAATATGGAACAATTGAGATGAAAAGTGCAGATGATGATGGTCTTGAGTGGATTGCATTAAATGATTTTGATATCAGTTCCTGGACAAATACTGAAGTAAGTTTTTATCCCCCTTCAACACTATTTCCCGAAGGTGATGGAACGATAGAAAGTGGTAAAATCAGATTAACCAATTCAGATCAAGAAATTGTGATTTCTGAAGATGAATTAATTGTTGGCTATTCCCGCATGAATGCCCCGCTGTTTATAGCGGATAACTCTTATAAAGTAAAAACTATTTTAGCAGGCTTCGATTTAGTTCCTGATGAAGATGGCCATAATCCACAAACAGGTTATTTATTTAAGACAGAAGCAAGTTTTCTTTCAAACAGTCCAGCAGTTGACGCATTTAAAACCGCTTTGAAGGCGTGGACTTGTAGCTCAGAAATACGGTGAGGTTTGGACGAAACCAACACAACAAATAATTTTGATACAGATGACATGCTGTCGACAATACGCTTTGGAACTACTACGGAAAGTGGTGCGCTGGCCCAGGCGTTTACTATTCCTATTCTCTGTGCTACGAATGGCAGTTCTTTAAAAGTAATTGCGTATTCAGTTGATATTATCGTTTCAGATCTATACGAATGGTTTTATGACCCTACGGGAATACTAGACTTGCCAGCAGGAAAACGTGATTTTTATCATGTTGTACTACATGAACTAGGACATGCACATGAATTAAATCATGTAAATCAAATAGATGACATTATGTGGAAGTTTGATATTTATCATCCTACCGAAATAACTCCTGCCAATGATAGAAAAGTGTTTATCGATGAAGCCCAAAGTGTTGCTGCGGTTAATATTGTAGATTTTAGTGAGACAATTTCGTTTGAAGAATGTGACTTTTCATTGAACACCCATACTCCACTCGAGGTGGTGTTTTGTAATATATCGACGGATGTGGGTGATATTGGTGTTAAAGGGTCGTCTTACAACGCATATCCAAATCCTTTCAATAATGAGATTAATTTGCATTTTGGAAATGCAACTGTAGGGAATGCAAAAATTCAAATATTTGATCAGCTAGGTCGATTGATATTAAGTAAGGTTGAAAATGCTAGGGAAGCAATGATTATTGACACATCCAGTGTGAATAGCGGCTTTTATATTTTAAACATTTCCTTAAATGGAATGGTGTCGTCTTTGAAATTAGTTAAACAATAGGTATGTCCATTAGAAAATATCAACTCTTTGTCTTCGCCTTTTTTCTTTTGGCAGGCTGTTCGCCTAAGGTGGTTAAATCAACTGTTTCAAAATCTTGCAAAAATCAGATTCAAAATTTCCTGTCAGGTAAATGGTTTTACGATGAAAACAAGAATATTTATCTGGAAAAAAAGGGTTTTAGACAATTGTCTAAAACAAGTTTTGCAAAAGAGGGCTGTTTGCAAACGCTCAATCGCAATGACATAATCGCCCTTTTTGGCAAGCCAAGTAAAGAGATTGAAAATAGGCTCTATTATTATTATCACAAAACCTGTATTGATGATCATTTAAAATGTCCAATTTTTTTGGAGATTAAACTAAATGAAGAAGGATATTTTGAAAGTGCCAGAACTAAATTAAAGACGCGTGTTTCTCATTAAATGCAATTCGATTTTGTAGATATTGGAAGACCTCCTCCCGATTAAATTCGAGATAGAAACACCAAATTTGTTGGTGTTTCTTAAGCAGAAAAACGCATCATTTTTCTGCTTAGATATTTTTCTGCCAGAAGTAACCAGAGTCGTCAATATTGACGATTTCTTCTGTTATTCCATGTTTATCTCTAAAGTCGTGAACGGCTTTTTTGCATGCGGGAATCACACCGTAATCATCAATGATAATAAATCCACCAGGCGAAAGCTTGTGGTACAAATTCGTCAATCCGTCCATCGTCGATTCGTACATATCACCATCCAATCTGATAATCGAAAGTTTGTCGATTGGTGCAGTTGGAAGGGTGTCTTTAAACCATCCTTTCAAGAACTTTACTTTGTCATCAAGCACGTTGAAATGCCTGAAATTATCTTCTACTTGTTCTTTCGAAATGCGAAGTTGCTCAAGTGAGTAAAGGTCATCGCCTGCATCCTCGGGATACATATTAACGTTGGGTTTTGGCAATCCTTCAAATGAATCTGCAACCCATACCGTGCGGTTTTCATTGAACATATCGAAGAGTATTTTTGCAAAAATACATGCGCCACCTCTCCATACACCCGTTTCAATAAAATCGCCTTCTACGTTGTTTTTAACTACGCTCTCAATACAAAATTGAATATTGTTTAAACGCTTGGTTCCAATCATTGAGTAGCCATTTATTGGCCATCCCAACCCATTGTCTCTAAGCCGTTCGCCATCTCTGATTACACCTGTGATTAGTAATTTTTTCTTCGCTAACCTGTTGATCAGATTGTTTACCACAAAGCGCTTAATGAAATTGCTTTGCCCAGAAGCGTATGGTGTGAGTTGGTAGCGAGTCGCATTGCTTTTGTCAATC